>NZ_JAVRCC020000013.1:0-148149 GCF_034530975.2 Nostoc sp. DedQUE07
CTCTTCCGATCTGTCCCTAGTCCCTACGATTAATTCAGAAATCAAATCGGATTGCTATATGTGCTGTTTCACTCTCAAGTTATACCTCTATATGTCTACTCTCTTGACTTGATACATAGAAAATATGTATGATTGCGATCGCATAGAAGGGGAGTAGCTGCTGGTATAAAAACATAAAAGCCAGTACATCTGAATCAACATACTGGCGATGAGCCTGGTTCAGATGGCAAATAATCAATATTTGAAAGCGAGACCTTCACTAAGTTCACACCGAAAAGTGTAAACTTGGTGAGGTCTTTTGGTTCTCATCAAGCTTCACATCGGTAAACGATTCTTCAGGAGCTTGAGAGAGTGTTAACAGCTTTTACCGCAGGTTTATTACTAATCACGGTTTCAGAGTTAGGCGATAAAACATTTTTTATTGCTGTGATTTTGGCAATGCACCACCCACGGCGGCTGGTATTTATCGGTGTGACAGCTGCTTTAGCCGCGATGACAATCCTTTCGGTGATATTTGGACAAGCAGTATCTTTGTTGCCAAAAGTTTATATTCATTACGCCGAAATAGCTTTATTTATTGCCTTCGGTATCAAGCTGTTGTATGACGCTAGTAAGATGTCCAATGCTGCTTGTGATACAGAAGTTGTACAAGAAGCTGAAACTGCGGTAAAACAAGCAGATTTGCAGTTACCAAAGCAAAAGACTGGTTTGGCAATTATCATAGAAGCCTTTGCGTTGACATTTATGGCAGAGTGGGGCGATCGCACCCAAATTGCCACCATTGCTTTAGCAGCAGGTAATAATCCCATTGGAGTGACAATAGGTGCAATTTTAGGACATGCCATTTGTGCTGCGATCGCAGTTATCGGCGGCAAAATGATTGCCGGACGCATTTCTGAGCGTCAACTCACCCTGATTGGCGGATGTCTGTTTTTAGTCTTTGGTGTAGTTGCAGCCATTGAAGGAGCATGAGGGGAAGAAGCAGGGGAGCAGAGGATCAGGGAAGGCAAGGGGACAAGGGGACAAGGTGACAAAAGTTAGAACTTGCAACAAGTCTTTCCCTTCCCCTTATCCCCAAATCTCTTCCTCATGCCCCATACTTCGGCTTCGCTCAGTACAAATGCCCAATGCCCAATACCCTTACTTGGGCGTACTTTCCGGTGAAGGCGCGGGAGATGCAACAGGATTAGGTGTGGGGGAAGCCGTTGCTGCCTTTTTAATTCCGTCTTTGTACTGAGCAGGTGCTAAAGCTACAGCACTATCAAACAAATGTTTTGCATCTGCGTCTTTGCCCTGTTGTTTCAGGAGCATCGCTTTTGCCACGACGGGGCGAAAATCCTTGGGATCTTTCTTAATTGCCTGGTCATATACAGAGCTAGCTTGAGCGTAGCGTTTCTGGGAAGCATGAACAGAACCTAACAGCACCTGCACCGCTACTATATCTACACTTCCAGGCTGAATTGTATTTGCTTGGGCTGCATTAGAGAGGGTTTCTTGCAACAAACCAATGGCTGCTTCGGGGCGTTGCTGACTGATTAACAGAGCCACCATTCCTCGCAAAGCATTCAAATCGCCCGGTTTAGTGGACAAAATCGAACGATAAGCTTGAGCGGCTCCTTCGCGATCGCCAATTTGCTGTTTGGCTTGAGCTAGTAGCACTGAATATTCTGATTGTTCGGGATTCAGCTTCGCTAGCTTTTCTAAGGGTTCAATGACAACTTGGATATCCGCTGGTTTAACCTCACTTTTATCTTTTTGACTCAGTAATTGCAGCCGCGCCTGTAACAGACCCTTAAGCGCAGTCTGATTTTCTGGTTCCCGTTGCAAAACCTGTTCATAACCCCGTGCTTCGTCTTCCAGTTTTGATTTTTGGTCAGCAGAGGGCGAACTACCTCTGGTGCTAGCGGTATTCTGACTTGAGGGTGGCGTATTATTAAATGCTCCAATTATGGGAATCACCGAAACACCCACAAAAGCAAGAATTGCCACCGCTAAGACGACTTGAACTATCCAACGATTGCGCGGTTGAGACACGGTTTTGTCTTTCTCCTAAATTTTAATGACATTATCATTTACACAAATCGTAAAGTTAAAAATTTCCAAAACTTTGCGGAATACCGCCAATTGCCTGTGAATTTTATAACAATTAACTATCCACACTGCTAAAGTAAGTGATGACTTTAGGAGGAGCCGTCAGAATTGTAGCTATGATATGCTTCCGAAACTAGTGTAAAGCCGCTAAATTAGACATTTAGTGTTTATACATTAAATTTAGCGCCTTTAGGATTGTATAGAGTACCCTAGTGTGATTTTGTGAAAAGCCAATATACTTTCATCAGTCGCACAAATGCTCTTTCCAGCTGCCTTTGTAAAATCCCACAATGGGATGTGTCTGTGCCGCAAGGAGTTTTTATGAATTCCGACCTGATGCCGTTGCCTGAATCTTCCAATTCTTCTGCCTCTAACCAGGGCCCAACTAACGTAGAGGCAGGCGCTAATGTTCGCATAGCAGCCCAGTCCTCTAAACAAGTTGACAATTTGCCTGTCAACACCAGCGAGACTGACTCAAATGGAAACTTGATTAATCGCCAGCAACCGATTCCACCTCCCAGCGAACCGATGCAGTATCGAGCGATCGGCTTAGTCCGGGGTCGCTATCATGCTAGCAGCGAACAATTTACTCAAGGTACGCTGTTAACCGCAGATGGTGTAGAACTCAATGCCGTCCTCCTAGGCCGGATTATGAGCTTAGTCAAGAATCATCTAGACTTAGAAAAAGAACACTTGTGGGTAGTATACCCACGTACCAGACAAGAAAATGATACCTTGCACATCCAAATCGTCGGAGTTTGGGAGCCAGAAAATCTGGCTAAAAACTCAACAGATGAGGACGAATCGGATTTGGAGTTGCAATTACAGACACTCGATGATGGCTTATCCGAGAACTCTGAACTAAATACAACTGCCCCCAGACCTTCATCAGAAGTTACTGATGGTGGTTTTTCTGTTCGTGGTGAAGTAGTATACCAATCTTTTGATGCTAAAAGCTTGGTAGTCAAAATTAGGCAGGCTCCACGTAAATCAACTGACAAACCCAAATATTTTAAGTTGAAATTGAGGGGTGTGCTAACTACCAAAGCAGTGGGAAAATTCTGGGACTTCCAAGCCAAGCGGGAAGCAGACGTTTTAGTAGTAGAAAAAGCTGAGGCGATCGCTGATTTACCCAAAAAACGCAAACCACCATTTAAAGGTGGGCCTCGTGCTGGCATTGGTGGTGCTGGTGGTAGAAAACCATTCCCCCCCAGACGCACTGGCGAAACCCCTCGTCCCATCAAGAAAACAAGTACAGGTGGCGACCCTTCAGTGGTGTCAAAACCTATACCAAGAACACCCGCTCCTAAACCGATCAAGCGACCGAAACCGACTCAAGAGTAGGGAATGGGGCATTGGGCATTGGGCATGAGGCATGGGACAAGGTAGACAAGGAAGATGAGAGAGATTTGGGAGAGATTTGTTCAATAATTTCCCCTTGTCCCCCTTGTCCCCCTTGTCCCCCTTGTCTCCCTCCTCCCCTGCTCCAATCAAAAATCCGTCCGCCGGTCTTGGGGTAGAAAAGATCGCTCCATCGGAATTGGAGAAACTGGTTCTGTCAGGGTAAACGTACCTGCTTCGATCCACTTTTTCAACTCTAAGGCGACTTGCCTAGAAAAAAACAAACTCGCTAAGGGGGCAGAGCGTACTGCTTTGCCCTCTATGGCGATCCACCCAGATTTGAGTTGGGCGTAACTCACTAAACCAAAGGTGGGACGGACGCGCCGGGGAATGGAAAAATCTACTATTGGGGCTACTAAGTCTCTATCTTGGACAGCGCAGTGTTCAATTACTTGTTCATTTAATACAGGTAGTGGTACCCCAACCCCTAACATTAATGAGGGGCCATAACTTTTGAAGTAACACCCCCGCACCCAATGAGCATCCATTTGTTTGGCATCACCAATTAAAGCTAAAGTGGCGGAAGGCCCGATCGGTGTACGATTAGCTAAACGCTTTTGTAAGGGGAAGTGCTGAGTGCCTTCCCAAGCGACATAGCCAATACCGCCGCCTAAAAAAATTCGAGTACCTATACCAACGAGTTGCAAATCGGGGTCGTTGAGTAAGGGGGAAATCGCACCGGGGTTAGAATAAACAGCATTCCCCAAACGCGGCTGTAAAGGGCCGAGATAGGTGAAAAGGGGGCGATCGCCACCATTTACACCAACAATAAAATTTTGATAAAGATTGCGCGGATTAAATAAATAAAACTGATTAATTGTGTCACTGGTAATTGTAGTTTCAAAATTTGCTCTGGGGTAACAATCTGTTACTTGCCCTTGCGCTTTCACGTGTATAGATTTACCAGCAATCAAATCTTCGATTACATGACCACCACCACGTTCTCGCACTTCTTCCCCATCCGTCGTCTCCACAGCGCAACTCGCACCCAAATATAAATCTACTGCCCCAAAACCAGAGTATGCTGGCACGCCATCTAACCAACAACGGCGAATTTTTATTGGGGGATCGGTATGTCCCAGATTGATAATTGCACCACTTGATTCCATCGGCTCAAAAGTACCAGTGGTAATTACATCAACTTCTTTCGCAGCTTTAATAACACCGATTTCTACAACTCGTGCTTTTAATTCTTCAGTTGTCAACACTACCGCCCGTTGGCGACTAATTTTCTCGTTAATTTCTGCAATTGTTCGCATCTTATCAGTGCTTGCGCTTCCTGGTGAATGGGGATGGTGGGGCCCCCTCTGGGGATAAGGGGTAATGGGGAGTAGCGTAAATTAGACACTTAGTATAATTAAATACATTTATCTAGAACCTTTGTAGAGATGTAGCATGACTACGTTTTGACATTCATTTTTACTCATACCTCTATTCATCTCGAAACATTTGCCAGCAATATCTGCGTGACAGCTTAACACCCTGGATAAGGTTAAAATTCCAAAAAAACAATTCAAATATTGCAAAGTCCAAATTGTACATTTTTTGGGGGAAGCAAGCTCTATCTGTCTAAAATATTTTTTATCACTACGTAAAATTACTATAAATAAAGCCTTGCATTATCAATCAAAATCAGTTAATTAATTTTGGATTTTAGATTTAGCCGCATTGCAAAATCCTCAATTTTTTAAGAAGCTGAGGATTTTGTTGTTCATGAATAATTTTAACGAACCTCTTCCAATTAAAATCCCCCAGGCAATGTCCATGTCTGGGGGTTGGTACCAAAAGTTTACAGCTTTCAGTATGTTTTCACAATTTCTGCCTAGTTAATTTCCGGTTTCTGCAAATTTAATCTTTAAGTCGTGGTGTTTTACCGCTAAACTACCAGGTCAAGATTTTGGAGACCCGGACGAGATTTGAACCCATGTCCCACTGACATTAATTCGCAGAGGTTGATACAGAACGTGAATTTTTAACCTTAGCTTGGAGCAATAGCCTAAGACTAAATATAAGGTTGATTGTGTCGAGGAGTACCTTTACCCTTTGGCTATCCCTCGGTTTAATTAAGTCGAGGGAGTAGGACTCGAACCTACATATTCTCCTATAGACACTGAAACTAAACTTGCGCTCCAAAACTATTTTACCTAAATGTTGAGGGTGAAAACAAGTAGCCGAAAATTGAGCGGGCAACTTGATTTTGTTGAGTAACTTCTAAACTATTTGCTTGTTCTCTAGCAAAAACCACTTCTTGCATGAGCCTATCTACCCGCCGCAGCAATTCATTTTGTCTTGCTTGAGAAATTGCTCCAGAAAACTTGACTGTTCGCCAAGTTCCTTCTGGCACGTCTTCTGAAGACTCTTTTACCTGCGCGGGATGCTCTTTTGTGGCTTCATACAGCACCACAGGTTTAACTATTTTTTTGGTTTTGGTGGTATGTTTCGGTTCAGTGGCAAAACATTCTTGCTGCTGATCGTAAACCCAAGATTCGCTAGTATCTAGAACAGGCAGTGTTGAGATGAACGTTTTAACATCAACTAACTGCTTTTCCAAAAACAAGAGGTAAGAAACGGGTACTTCTCGTAAAATGGTGGTTCCGTCAACTACTATATCTGCTTTAGCCTGGGCATTAGCCCAATCTTGGGTGGCACATAAGTTAAATAATTCTGCACAAGCTTGCTCAAATTGACTCAGCAAATCTTCTGCTTTCATTTGCAGTGTCTGATTTTCTGGAGGATATACGAAGCCATCTTCAGCCACTGGCTGAAATGTCCGCGAAATCCCTTGAAACATTGCACTTTTTTGAATCAGATGATATATGCCTGTTTTTGCTTTTGTGGTGTTAGCTTTAACGGTTTGTAAAATCGCAATAACTTGATTTAGTTTCAAAGCTTACCCTCCAATATATGAATTGATTATTTTCCCCCTATTGTCTGCTTGATTTTTAGTAGCGTCCACCTAGCAGGTGAGTTTTACAAAGATGATAGGCGATTGTGATGTCTATCGGAGATTGGATATCCACCATATACTTGTTTGCGATCGCTTATTATCAAACCCCAAAGCGATCGCCTTTTTCTGCAATCAAAAATTGAGTGACTAATCTTCTGGTTTCAAAATATCATCATCAATCGATGACTTATTATTAATATCTACATTTTTTGCATTCCAATTCTCATCGGCTTCTGGAGATTGAGAAACTATCACAAACTCAGTCTCTTGTGTATGATTATTTCCCCATTCATCCAAAACATCTTTAATTAATACTTCTTGCAACCAAATCTTAGCGACAACAGTCAGGGGTAGGGCTAGAAATAATCCTAAAAAGCCAAAGAAAGTGACGAAAAATAGCTGGGCAATTAAGGTTATGGCTGGCAGCAATGAGACTTGATGCGCCATGACAACAGGCGTGATGAAATTACTCTCAATCTGTTGAATAATAAAGTAGAGAATTAAGACAGCGATCGCTTTCCAAGGTTCATCTAAGAAGGCGATCGCCATTGCTGGGATTACACTCATCGTTGGCCCCAGATTGGGAATCAAGTTAAAAAATCCCGCTAAAACCGCTAAAGCAAGTGCTGCCTTGACATGCAAAATTGATAAGCCAATCAGACTCATCACGCCCACTACAAAGATGGCAATGAAAGCGCCTGTAATCCATCCCTCTAAAGAGACTTCACACTTATCTAAAATTCCATCTACCCGCCGCCGATAAAATGAGGGAAAAAGCCGTACAAACACTTTGCGATAAGCCACGGGGTCGGCTAACATCATTCCTGTTAAAACCAACACTAGCAAAATCTTGAGGACGACTTCTAAAGAACCAGATACAAAAGCAAAGGAGTTTCCCAGTAGCCGATTGGCGAAGGGCTGTACTTGTTGGATGAGACTATTGATATCTGGGATGTAAGGAACTAACTGGTCAGGAATACGAGTTCTCAGGGCATCAAGCCAACTATTAAAGCGTCCAAACCCTCTAGGAACTTGATAGGTTAGTTCTTGAAACTGCTGGGCAAATGGCGGCACAATTAGCCAGAAAAAACCCACAACACCTGCGAAAAAGATAGCTACTGCTAGGAGGACGGCGAATCCGCGCCTCATCCCAAAGCTTTGGAAGCGTTTCGCTAGCCGATTTAAGGTGGTGGCTAACACAACTGCGGCAAACATCAGCAAAAGCACTTCCCGAATTTGCCACAAGATGTATAAAGAAAGAACTATGGCGATTAAGCCGATCCATTGACCGAGGTTCACAGGCTAACTCCCAACCGTTGGCAAGATGCAATTTTCTTGTAATTAAGCTAGGTTAGCTGATTTTAGGAACTTGTGCGTAAATGATTTGAGTTAATTTTGTTTTTCTGCTTGAAATCGCCACAGTAGAGCGATCGCTACGATCGCAATCGGCAAAAATACTATAATCAGCGCGTTGGTTGCTGTCGCCGGAATTGGTAGACTTGGCCCTGCATACTTAATCAATACTGATAACAAAGCCGAAAGTAAAAGCAGTTTTAGAATTAATCCTAGTTGATTTTCCATAAAAGTACGGCAATACAGATTTTTGTGGTACATACAAATTTGTGCTGTACCGTGTAGTTTCTAGAATAAACCCACAGATACAATCCTTGTGGTTTTCACAAAAATATAATTTTTAGTACCTATCAGCAACGAAGAATGTGAGACGCGATCGCTATTACACTTTGTTAGTGGTGTCTGAACCCCAGACAGCACCTTATAGACTCTTAAAGCTTGACATAAAGTAACCAAAACAGCCTTTGAGTAATTTAAATTAAACACAAAGGAATGCAGAGTTTTAGCAAACTTTATTTGCTCTGAACTGCCTCAATTCTATATTTAGTTTTAATCAACTCAGACAGTTGTATCAAAAGTTTTTTCACTCTAGCTTGAATATATTGAGGATTTTTAGGTACACGTTTAGCTATATATCTTAATAGAGCAATCTGATAGCCAAACTTATATTGAATTGCGGAAAATATATTAAACTTGACCTGGTGGGCTGCACCTTTATCTAGGTTTTTTAACTTTCTTACTTCACGATGATATACGGGATGCTCTCCCCAAACGCAGGCAAAGTGTACAAGAGCCGGAGACACCACCTGATTGTATTTTTGAAAAGTAGATTTACCTTTAATAGCATCTATATTAAAAGAACCACGAAGACCAATAGGTGTTCGCATCATCAGACCATTATCTTCAAACATACTTTGATTGTGTAGCATCATAGCTAGACCAAAAATACGTTCATCATTAGGGCCATCACCACGAAATTCACTAATACCTAGCGTTTGCCAATCCCTTGCCAATTCTAGTGCTGTTTCAAAAAATGCCTTAGCAGTATCGTTTTTTTCAAAATAATAGAGACCTCCATTAAATCTAGGTAATTTTGTCAGATTAAATCGTTTGAGTGTGTCATCTACATTAATGAATGTATCTTTATCGCCTGCTTGAAGATATACATCACCTGCCACACTAAAACTTTTGCCTTTAAAATCATCAAAAATAAAATTAATATCCCTTACTGCTATGCAATCACTATCAATGCAAAGTGTATATTTAAATGGAGAATAATCATAAAGGTGAAATTTTTGCTTTACGTTAGAACCGTATTCTTTTCTAAGATTGATAACGCAATCATAAAGCTCTAGCAAATCTTTATCATCTTCACGATCGGTAACAATAGCACGCGGAATATTTGGTGAATGAAGACGTAGAGAACGTGCTAATGACTTGGCCATTTCTATATAATAAGATGCTCCGTAAGCATAGGTGATAATGCCACGTTGTGAAATAAACATATTTTGATTAATTAATAGTATGTAAGCTTTAACTTTCTAATGGCATTCTAACTTACACTCCAAAAGATAGATATCCACTAATATCAATCCAGTTTAAAATCTCTATAAATTTTCCGTAAAGTATAGTCTACAGGACTTACGCAACTGGCATATTATTTTCAGTTCGTAGTGAAGACTTTAGTCCTCTCTGCGAGACGCTCCGCGAACAAAATAAGGGCTAAAGCCCTTACTACAAACTAAAAATCCGATTTTTTGGTGACACTTGCGTAAGTCCTAGTCTAAATAAAATTTAGACCTGTTTAAGTATATCTGATTGCCTTTAAAAGAAAATTTTAAAGGTACAAATCGGTTAAAAACAAAAATATATGCAGCAAAAAACAACACAGTAAGAGATACTAAAAGCAGGTACATAGGCAAGAAAATATGGAATCCCTAACCTCTCGTATGCAGGCGGTACAATCGCCAATTATTCCTGTGGTTGGGGAACTGATTAAAAACTCTCCTGGAACCATTTCTCTAGGACAAGGTGTTGTTTCTTACAACCCACCACATGAAGCCATAGAATTTTTAGCCAAATTCTTAGCCGAACCAACTAATAATTTATACAAAGCAGTTGAGGGAATTCCCCCTCTACTGACAGCACTTGCAGGGAAATTGCAAGCCTTCAACAGGATTGAAATCAACGGGGAAAACTGCATTGTTGTGACAGCAGGGAGCAATATGGGATTTATGAATGCCATTCTTGCTATCACTAACCCAGGCGACGAAATTATTCTCAATACCCCCTACTATTTCAACCACGAAATGGCGATCGCAATGGCTGGTTGTCGTGCGGTATTAGTGGCGACGGATGAAAATTACCAATTGCGCCCAGATGCGATCGCTCAAGCAATTACTCCTAAAACACGGGCTGTGGTGACGATTTCACCAAATAATCCCACTGGAGTTGTCTATTCTGAAGCTGCATTGCGCCAAGTAAATCAAATTTGTGCTACTCACAGTATTTACCACATCAGCGATGAAGCTTATGAATACTTTACCTATAACGGTGTAAAACACGTTTCACCTGGCTCATTTAGTAATAGCAGCGAGTACACCATTTCTCTTTATAGCTTTTCTAAAGCATACGGTTTTGCGAGTTGGCGCATTGGCTACATGGTGATTCCCAAACACTTACTTGTCGCTGTTAAAAAAGTCCAAGATACAATTTTGATTTGTCCGCCAGTCATTTCTCAATATGCAGCTTTAGGGGCATTGCAGGCAAAAGAGGATTATTTGAAGAGTCATATAGGAGCTATAGCTCAGGTACGCCAACTAGTATTAGACTCCCTTAATCGTCTACAAGGCTTATGTAGCATTATCCCTGCCAATGGCGCTTTCTATTTTTTCCTCAAAGTTCATACCCAGATGGATGCTTTTGAGTTAGTCAAACAACTGATCCAGGAACATAAAGTCGCAGTTATTCCAGGTACAACTTTTGGCATAGATGACGGATGCTATCTACGCGTTGCCTATGGGGCATTACAAAAAGAGACAGCAAAAGAAGGTATAGAAAGATTAGTGCAGGGTTTGGAAACTATAGTTAGGAGTTAAAAGTCATCCATTCCTGCCCCCTGCCTCCTGCCTCCTGCCTCCTGCCTCCAATCCCAAATATAAAATTCAACAGATGCCAATTATTCATAAGTTAATTGAAATTGAAACTGAGCCAAAAATTAATATTCATAATATCACCCCACAAATTCAAGATTTTATTGCCTCAACATCAATTAAAAATGGACAAGCTTTAGTATTTTCTCAACACACTACAACAGCGTTATCTATCAATGAAAATGAAGTCAGATTATTAGAAGATATAAAAGTATTTTTGCAAAAAATCGCACCAGAATCAGACCGCTATTTGCATAATGATTTGCATTTAAGAGATGTCCCAGAAGATGAGCCGATTAATGCTCACTCTCATTTGATGGCAATGATGCTGACCACAAATGAGATAATTCCCATTGTGGATGGTAAATTAGCTTTGGGAACCTGGCAATCTGTATTGTTTTTTGAGTTAGATGGCCCGCGTAAAAGAACGGTATTTGTACAAATTTCTGGTGAATAATGCAACTTCACACCTGCAATGCTCTGAGAACAACCTAAATCTGAGAGAATTACGAACACAATCAAGAAGTACATCAGTTGAATTTATCTACAGCAATTAAAAACCTGAAAGAATGTTTTCCAGCATCACCTTCCTTTCCACAAACCAGGACTTTTGTTGTGTCAAAGGCAGACGCAATTAACTATGAAAAATAACGATAATTTTGTATTACGTAATACTTGGTACTATGCTCTGCCTAGCAATCAAATCAAGCCAGGCATGATGATTAGCCGCATTTTCTTAGGAGAACCGGTGCTGTTAGTTCGCAGCCAAGATGGTAAAGTGTCTGCAATAACGGACATTTGCCCCCATCGTGGTGTGCCCTTGAGTTGTGGGAGATTCAACGGGCAAGAAGTTGAATGTTGTTACCACGGTTGGCGCTTTAACTCTGCTGGGCGTTGTACTGCGATACCTTCTCTTGTGGAGGAACAGCAAATGGATTTGAGTCGCTTCGACGTGCAGTCATATAGTGTTCGCGAAGCCCAAGGGAATATCTGGATATATATGCCCGATCCCGATAACCCTCAACCTGCATCTGAAATGGAAATTCCGGTAATTCCAGGGTTTGATGGGCGATCGCACCAGTTTGTAGAAGTGGTAAAATTTCCTTGTTTTATAGATCATGCAGTGGTAGGTCTGATGGACCCGGCTCATTCACCCTACGTTCATCGCGCTTGGTGGTGGCGAAATGAGCAATTGCACGAAGAAGTAAAGCAATTTGATGCTTCGCCCTACGGCTTTACGATGCGACGACACCGATTACCTGCGAATGGGGGTCGATTATACTGGCTGATTGGCGGTGGTGTCCCGGAAACAGAAATTTCCTTTCGTTTACCTGGAGTCAGAATTGAAGAAACCACCATTGGTAATAATCGAGTCGTTAATTTGACGGCAGTTACACCAATTTCAGACACAGAAACGGAGGTAACTTTTGCTCTTTACTGGACACTTCCTTGGGTAGGATTTTTCAAGCCACTGTTACACGTGCTGGCGCGGACTTTCATTGGCCAAGACCGAACGGTGGTAGAAAAACAGCAAATTGGTTTGAAATATAATCCTGTGCTGCGGCTGATTAAAGACTCAGATATGCAGGCACAGTGGTACTACCAGTTAAAGCGGGAGTATGCTCGATCAGTCGCTGAAAGACGAGAATTTGTCAATCCTGTCAAGGGTCAAATACTCCGTTGGCGTGCTTAAAATTGAGATTTACAGCCTTGCTCCCTTTGCGGGATGATTTAGCAACTAAGGCTGATCTCTCCCCCTGCCTCCCCTGCTTGCCCAAATTACAGCAGAATTCAAGTATTTGAACCACATCTGTTGTAAGGGCGCAAGGCCTTGCGCCCCTACTGGGTGGTCTATTTACCTGAAAATAGCTGTAATCCCACTGTTCTGCAATGCCAGATTTACTTCTCTTGCCACGTCGTAGACATCGCCTAAAAACCAAAACTGAGAATTTAGCCTCAAATAGACATTGAGCATTTTTATCTCTTCTCTCTGTTTCGCGCCAGTTGCTTCTCCCAAGGGGAGACGCTGCGCGAACAAGTCGGGGAACCCGCAAGGGCGCACTGGCTTCTCTGCGCCTCTGCGGTAGCCTGCGGCAAGCCGTTCGCGTAGCGTCTCCGACAGGAGAAGCGTCTACGTTAAAAAAGTTGACTTTGATAAAGAGTTTTAGCCTTAACCCAAGCGTATTGCATTTTAACCCAATACAAAATATTTCGTTTTGTTAAGAAATACTCAGCGAACGATCGCTCTAGTCAATAGAGGTGGGACAAACAGCAATATTATGCTAAATCCACGGCTGAGAAGACGATCCAGCTATTTTGAGAAGCGTACTTTGTCTGATTTTTTCCTTATTTTCCCAGACTCTTACCTGCACTCAACCTTAATTATGTACACAATACTAAATAGCTATGCATATCCCTAAGTTTTCAGAATTACTGCATTATTCAATCTAGAAGTACGAATTATGGAAGACAAAAAAAGGGCAGAAATAACATCCCAACCCGGTTTTTTGGGACAGGCACTGACTGCTGCCGGAACGGCTATAGCCGCTCCCTCATTACTCAATCAGACAACTATAGCAAAGGAAGCTAGCCAAAGTAACCCAGGTGAGATGAATGTGAAACTTACTGTTAACGGCGAGCAGCAAACCCTCGACCTTGAGCCACGTGTCACACTCTTAGATGCGCTACGCGATCGCCTGGGGCTAGTGGGCAGCAAAAAGGGATGCGATCACGGACAATGTGGGGCTTGTACTGTTCTGATCGATGGTGAACGAGTTTATTCCTGCCTAGCTTTGGCAGTGATGCAGGAAGACAAGGCGATCGTCACCATTGAAGGGCTGGCGAAGGGCGATACTCTCCATCCAGTGCAAGCAGCATTCATTGATAACGATGGCTTCCAGTGCGGCTATTGTACCCCAGGACAGATTTGTGCTTCTGTTGCCTTACTTGATGAAGTCAAACGTGGCTGTGCCAGCGTTGTCACGCCAGATTTGGCTAGTCCCCCACAGTTAGCTGAACTCTCTGAAGCTGAAATCAAGGAGCGACTGAGTGGTAATCTCTGTCGATGTAGTGCTTACAACGGCATTGTGGCAGCAGTCCAGCAGGTAATCGGACAAAAACCGCCCTCTCCTGCTGCAACTGTGATGGTCAATGAACCCCAGGAGATGCTCAGATGAACAACTTCACTTACACCCGTGCTACCTCTGTGAAGGATGCGGTTCAACGGGCAACGAATGACCAAAATGCGATATTGATTGCGGGCGGTACGAATTTAGTTGACCGTCTCAAAGTTTTCCTAGATGAGCCATCGCAACTTATCGACATTTCTCGATTAGAGATGAAGCGCATTGAACGGACAAGTGAGGGTGGTCTGAGCCTTGGAGCGCTGGTAACTAACACAGCAGTGGCAGACCATCCTGATGTTCGCCGCGATTATCCAATCCTGTCTAGGGCGATTCTTTCTGGTGCGTCTCAGCAAATCCGCAATATGGCAACCGTAGGGGGCAACCTATTGCAACGTACTCGCTGTCCTTACTACTACGATACCGCCTTCCCTTGCAACAAACGGCAACCGGGAAGCGGCTGTCCAGCAGCAACGGGCATCAACCGGATGCACGCCATTTTTGGGGCTAGCGACCAATGCGTAGCAGTTCAACCCTCGGATATGTGTGTCCCTCTTGCGGCTCTGGATGCTGTTGTTGTTGTGGAAGGCCCCAAAGGTAAGCGGCAAATACAATTAACAGACTTTCACCGACTACCAGGGAACACACCCCAGCGAGATACCAATTTAGAGCCAGGTGAGTTGATTACCTCTGTAGTTCTGCCCCCAGTGCCGTTTGCCAAATCAGGGGTTTACTTAAAGTTACGCGATCGCACTTCCTATGCCTTTGCATTAGTCTCTGTGGCAGCTGCGATTGACTTGGCAGGCGAGCAGATTAAAGATGTACGCTTGGCAATGGGTGGCGTAGCCCATAAACCTTGGCGCTCAAAGGAAGCAGAAAAGTTTTTGATCGGCAAGAGTGCCAATACTGCAACGTTTCAACAGGCGGCAGAAATTGCACTTCAAGAAGCGAAACCATTAACTCATAACAGTTTCAAAGTTGACTTGGCAAAGCGGGCAATTCGTCGCGCACTCTCGGTGTCAGCTAAAGGAGGAGGCGTAGCATGAACAAAGTAATTGGGACTGCCATCAACCGCAAGGATGGACGGGCAAAGGTTACGGGCACGGCAACCTACGCCGCAGAACATCAAATTCCAGGTCTGGTTCACGGTTATCTTGTCACCGCCAGCATTGCCAATGGGCAAATTAAAAACATCGACACCAGTGTGGCAGAAAAGGCAGTAGGTGTGATAGATGTTTTCACGCATAAAAACTCGCCGAAAGTGTTTACGCCAGCCAACGACTTTACGACCTCGAAAATCTACGAGGCTCGTCTGCCGTTGTCGGATGACAAAATTCACTATGCTGGGCAAATTATCGGTTTGGTAGTAGCAGACACCTTCGAGCGGGCGCGTGATGCAGCGCATTTGGTCAAGGTGGAATACACAAGCCAAAAGCCAGTTGTGGAAGCTGCGAAAGCCACCTTCAAGGAGGCACCACCGCAGTTGGGTCAAGAGCTAAAGTTTGAAAAGGGGAATTTTGCGGCAGGGGTGGCGAGTGCAACAACGAAACTTACAGCCACCTACAAGACAGCCATCGAACTGCACGCGGCGATGGAACCTCATGCGACCATTGCCCACTGGCAAGATGCAAATTCTCTCACTGTTTACGAGCCGTCTCAGTGGGTGTTGGCAACTCAGCGCACCTATGCACAACTGTTTGGACTTTCAACTGAACAGGTTCGTCTCGTCACACCTTTTTTGGGTGGAGCTTTCGGCTCTAAAGCCTTTCCCTGGCCCCACGGTATTCTCTGTGCTGCGGCTGCCCGTGAACTTCAGCGTCCTCTCAGAGTCGTCCTCAGCCGACGGCAAATGACAGCGAACGCCGGACACCGCTCCGAAACCGAGCAAACTATGCGCTTGGGAGCAACTGCTGATGGTAGTTTAACTGCGATCGCCCATGAGGTAAAATCCTGTACCTCACCAGTGGATGTCTTTACAGAACCCTGTACCTCGGTCACGCCAGTTATGTACACAGCGCCGAATTTGCAACTGAAGCAGGAACTAGCGGTGCTGAACATCGGTACACCAACATTCATGCGCGGCCCAGGAGAGAATCCTGGGATGTGGGCGATGGAGTCAGCGATGGACGAACTGGCCTGGATGCTAAAGATTGACCCGGTAGAACTGCGCCTAAAAAACGAAACTAAAGAACACCAACGCCAAGGTCAGCCATTCTCAGCCAAACATTTTGCTGACTGTTTGCTCTTGGGTGCAGAGCAATTTGGCTGGAAAGACAGACCAAAACAGCCGCGTTCTTTGACACGCGATAGTAAACTCGTTGGTTGGGGGATGGCGGCAGCAACCTACCCTGGCAGGCGAGGTGCAGCATCAGTCAAGGTACGGCTGCTACCAGATGGTACTGCCCATGTTCTCAGCGCTGGGAATGACATGGGCACTGGCGCATATACCGTTGTTGCGGCCACAGCAGCAGACGCATTGGGGCTACCCGTCGAACAGATACAAGTAGAGTTGGGCGACTCCTTACTACCAGATGGAGGCATGGCGGGTGGTTCCATGATGACAGCATCTCTTTTGCCGGCGGTCATGTCAGCTTGTGAGCAAGTTCTGAAAACTGCTAATGCTAAGACCGCACAAGAGGCGTTTGCAACTCTGAGTCAGTCTGGCCAAGCGGCAATTGAGGCCACAGCATCCTCCGCTCCTGGCGATGAAACCAAGGAATGGGCGTTCCAATCTTGGGGCGCACATTTTTGCGAAGTCAGCGTGGATGAAGAAATCGGACGTTTGCGGGTGACGCGCTGGGTGTCAGTCATGGATATCGGGCGAATTATCAACTCTAAGACAGTAGCCAGTCAAGTCCGTGGTGGCGTGATTATGGGTATTGGGCAAGCCTTAATGGAGGAGTGCCAAGTCGATCCAAACATCGGCTATCCCGTGGTTTATGACCTTGCTACCTATCACTTCCCAGCCCATGCAGATATTCCTCGCATTCAGGTGGCCTTCGTCGGCGAACCTGACTTCAACTTCAACCCAGCAGGTGTACGAGGTGTAGGCGAAATTGGGATCACAGGTGTTTCAGCTGCGATCGCCAATGCAGTTTACCATGCCACAGGTAAGCGCATCCGTGATTTACCCATTACACCTGACAAGTTGATCTAAAAGGGCATTGGGCATTGGGCATGGGGCATTGGGCATTGAGAAGAAGCTTTTGGGGCACTAACCCAAACTAAATTCTGCAAATTCTCTTTGCCCAAACAGCATATTTCGGTCTACGGCTGACAATATTTTATTATTGGCGCGATCGCTATTTAAACTGCGACCAACTAACTGCGCGACATCTGCACGATTGATGCTACCAATAATGTGCGGATCTTCGGTTAAAACGCCATTACCCGTTGCTGGTTCTGACTTTAGTCCACCAGGACGGATGATTGTATAGGTGAGTCCACTGGCAATTAAGTGTTGTTCGGCTTTGTCTTTTTCAGCTAAAACTTTTCCCAGTACCTCTAAAACTTGGGGTGAGGCAGCAACAACACTATTGCCAGCACCTATGGAAGATACAAGAATAAAGTTTTGCACTCCAGCTTTAACTGCTGCATCGATCAGATTTCTGTTACCAGGATAATCCGGCCTTTCTACATCTGATGGTAAACCGCCAATTGTACTGATAACAGTGTGAATAGGTGCATCTGTTACCATTGCGCGTTCGACATCGCCAAGATTCAAGGCATCTCCCTGAACTATTTCAATACCCATTGCTTCTAGTTCACTAGCAACTGTTGCTGTTCTCAGGAGTGCTTTAACCTTTAGCTGTTGTGCTGTGAGATATTGAGCAATTTCTCGACCAACCCCGCGACTTGCTCCAGCTAGAAAAATATAAGATGCACTTGTCATAATAAATTTAATTATTTACGCTCAAAGGATTTTATCAGAGGATTGGCAGTATTTAATAATTGCTCAAGCGACCGAGATGCTTCTGGTTGATGGCGAACATGAGTGTCAATAAACAAACTAATGATTTCACTTATCAGCAAACGGAAGCTTTCTTGGGGTTGGGTGGCGGGAAAGTCCAACAAGGGTGTCTTTAAGGTGGAGTCTAGCCGATCAACTATCGAAAAGTGATTTGCCCCTTCCAAAAGTAGTAGATAGCTATCATTTCGTCCGCCAGTAATTGCTTCTTGGAATGTACGGATGACTGGGGTGGTAGCATTTCCAGGACTTATACCATAGCGATCGCTGCCGTTCGCAATTATTCCATCGCGGGTTCCTCCCATCAGTAGAAGTGGTAGGGAATCTGGTAAAGGTAAGATAGTATCTGCCTCGTACCCCTGTAATAACGTTCCCGCAGTGTGTAAACCATAGCCAAAAGATCCTGCAATTTGAGGGAAAAAATCAGGATCGGCATTTTCGATTGCTACTCTACCACCTGCGGAGTGTCCACCTAAAATTATTCGTTGTAGATCGAGCATTCCAGCTAAAATCCCCTCGGACTGTAACTGTTCTACTTTCGCTAGCAGTGCAGGCAAAGCCGAAGCAGTCGGAACAGTACGATAAATTGTTGGTTTCCTCTTTTCAAAATCAATCCCTGGAGTCAGACTAATTATTCCTGGCATAACTTCTGCAATCCAGTTAAAGAGAATCACCACTAATCCACGTTCAGCGAGTTTAACCGCCAACCATTGATATTGTTGAGCATCACAGTTAAAGCCGTTGAAGAAAATCACTACTGGAAAAGGTGCCTTTTCTAAATCAACTGGCAAAATTTCCCTATTTATTTCTACCTGACTCGGCATCTGTGCTGGATAGAAAATTTTCAGGTGAATGGTATCGTAAGGAGACTGAAAACCCTCAATTTTAGCAGCTTGGAAAAAATTATCAACTGTCATCTGGTTTTTCCTAATATCATTTTCCGAAAATTATTCTATTGCCCAGGTACAACTACTCCCAGCCATCCTAATCTTGCGATCGCAAATAACTGAGTAATCATAATTACAAAAATAATATTAGGATAGCAATTATACCTAACCCCATTGTAGGAAGTAATTTAGTAAACATTTGTGCAAATGTAGCAAATAACTTTTCTGTGGATAAACTTATGGCTAAAAAATCTCAACCCAATCTCGAACAATACCAAGATGTCAGATTATCTGCCACCACAAGAATTTGGGTAATTACAGTTGCCATTCTGGGAGTTTGCGTGCCACTGTCAGCCGTTACTAGAAGCGGTGCTATTCTTCCTTTAGTTGCTATTGGTGGCGCAGCTGTTGGTACAGTTGCTGTTTGGCGTTCTGATGAGCAAAAATCCAAAACTAACTATTTGCAACAGCAGCAAATAGAACTGTTAGAACGGAGATTAGCGAATTTAGAAACAATTGTTAGCAGCGATGACTTGAACTTACAAATGAAAATTAAACAAATAGAAGCAAGGGATACTTTTGGCGACTCATCTAATGTAAGTACTACACCCAAACAACCAAAACGCAAAGGTTAAAATTAGCCAATCTTCACCATTTATTTCGATTTCAGAGGATATTTCCGAGAATTATCGTTACTAGGTGATTTTTATGTAGCTATTTGCTGACTTAACGTGACTGCAATCTTTAAATCCGTCTCAAATTTAACTTTCCTTTGCAGCTAGAAGTGTTTCTCTAGAAACAGTATCTCGATCTCTATCTCCGTTAGAATTGACTGATATCATTTAATTCTATATACTTCAACTGCATCAGTTCATGAAATGTCTAAGTGCTATCCATCTATCTCTTTCCCGGAAACATTTGTCAATGGCTGTGTTTTATTAGACTGTTAATATTACTGAATTTTTAATTAACTAAGGTTATAAACTTGAGTAATTGCGTTTGTATAGCTTACCGTAGGTATGCAATAGTTTGCCGCAGGAATGTAGATGGATTGGATTAGCTTACTCAAAGCTCAACAAATTGACTTCCTTCAACGTGTGAAAAAACCTAAAACTTATGACTTATCTTTGCTGGAAAGTCAAGTTAAAGGTTGTCACACTGAAGTTATAGCCTTTTGGGGCGAGCCATTGGCTAGACTCCAAGAACTTTCTCGTCAACAAGCAGAAGTTCTCGCCAAAAATCCGCCGCCGACGCCGCCGGAATATCCTGAGCCTCCTGACTGGACGATACCTTTTCCCAAATACTTCCAACAACAAGCCCAAGATTATCTTTTCCGGGAGCATATTGTTGACAGGGTAATAAGCGAACGCTTGGGCAAGTTAGTAAAAAAGGTGTCACAAGATACTTTGCAAAACATGATTTTAGATGATGAGGGAAATTTGGGTGGCGAAAGTAAATTTCCTTATATACTCAAAGATCATCCTCAGCTAAGTGTTCAAGTTTACGTTGCTGATGGAGAAAGTTTTAATGGTATTAAAAAAGACAAAATTAGGTGGTCAGTTACTCAAGAAGATTTAAAAAATCACCAAGTATTAATTTTTCTCTGTTTATTTTATCCATTTACAGGTAATTTAGGTTACGAAAAGCAAAGTATTATAACAGGGTTTTTACCTACAAATCAACTTGAATTTAGCGAACCAAAACTGTATGTGACTCCGAGTAATTTGTTATATGCAGGGGGGTTAAGTTGGTATTTAGAATCACTGATGGGTAAAAAAGACACGTCGCCAGTAATTAATGAGAGAGCGATCGCAGATACAATACAGACTCTACCATCAGAACATTGTCTCAAAGCTATAATCGGTGACTGGGAATGCTGGCAGACTTTGCAAGGACACACCAGAGGGATTAATTGCCTAGCTTTCAGTTCCGGGTGTAATAATGGCAAAGCCTTACCCATTTTGGCAAGTGGTAGTCGTGGAGAGACGAAACTCTGGGATTTAAGCAAGGGCGAATTAATAGAGACATTATCAGAGTATCCTTGGGTAATATCTGGGCTGGTGGATGAAGTGAATTCCCTAGCTTTTAGTTCAGATGGACAGACTTTAGTAAGTTGCGGTGCAGATTCGACAATTAAGCTTTGGCACGTAGGCGCTTTAGACTTGATAGATATTTTGCACAAACACAATGGGGTAGTGCGGTGTGCTGCTTTCACCCCAGATGGCAGAATGTTAGCGACAGGGGGAGATGACAGAAAAATTCTCTTTTGGGATTTGATGCATCGTCAGGTTGCGATCGCACTTTCCTTAGATGATACAGCTGCTCATTCCCTAGTTTTAAGTCGAGATGGCGAAACTCTCGTTACAGGTAGCTACCGCAAAATCAAAGTTTGGCGAACCTCACCCCAAACGGGGATCAAAAGTTTAAAAGATGCACAACCACTGCATACCCTCATGGGTCATTCTCACATCGTTTGTTCCTTAGCAATCAGTGCAGATGCTAAACTGCTTGTGAGTGGTAGTTGGGATCAAACGATTAAAGTTTGGCAATTGGAGACTGGAGAATTACTTCATACCCTTAAAGGACATAGAGATAGGGTATATGCGATCGCTTTAAGTCCCGATGGACAAATTATCGCTAGCGGTAGTGCTGATAAAACCATCAAGTTGTGGCATTTACAAACCGGGGAATTGCTGGCTACGTTTACAGGTCATGGGAATATAGTCACAGCATTAGCCTTCACAGCTTCCGGCGAAATGTTAGTCAGTGGCAGTTTGGATAAGACAATTAAAATTTGGCAACGCAGTTAATCGTAGTTATACCAATTCTGTATGAAGATGCGCTAAACCATATAAAGAAAAACGAACTGCATACCCCTTCGGGGATCTTGCTACGCGCAGCGTCTCGTTAGAGAAGGCGCAAAGGAGAGGCAGCGCGGTCTTGGGGGTTTCCCCCATGAGCGACTGCCGTCACAAAGAAAGAAAATTTGGCGCAGCCTCACAAATAAATGGTATTAGTAATTCATCATCACACTTTCTACGTAGCTTGCTTCTTTGCAGGAGTACAATAGACACCTTGCAAAAGTAACAAATGCCAAGATGTTGATTGTAATATCATGTCCGCTTAATTACTTACTAAACCCCAAGAACCCCACCCCGCCAAAGCTACGCTTCGTCTCCCCTCCCCGCAGGCGGGGAGGGGCTGGGGGTGGGGTGCAATGACTCTGGAAATCATAACTAATTACCCGAACTTGATATAAAAAGTAAAAGTCAGCGCTGCCATCGGCAGCACTGACTCCTTATTTTGTAGTAAATTAAACTATGTCAGGTTGGAGTTTTTAGTCAATCGAAATCTGCTGAGGACCACTGGCTTTGCCGTTATGTGCATCCGTTGTGATGCTGGTGTAACTATTTGAGCGGATCTGTTTATCTAACCAGCTTTTAACTGGATCGTCTGCAAGATTGAGTCGAAGCACACCAGAGAAAAACCCACCTACAAATGAGACTGGATGCTGAGTAAATTCTCTGAATATAGGTGACAATTCATTAATGAACATAAAAAGACTCCTGGCACTGCCGTAAAAAATTATTACTTCTTAATTGATCGTAACGTGTTAAAGGATTGGGCATTGGGCATGGGGCATTGGGCAAAACAGTGTTGAGTAATGAGTAATGAGTAATGAGTGCTGAGTTAGGAGTTAGGAGTTAGGAGTTAAGAGTTAGAAGTTTTGTTTATCTCCTTGTCCCCCTTGTCCTCCTTGTCCTCCTTGTCCTCCTTGTCCCCCACTCCCTACTCCCCGATCATTTCGCGTTACGAGCTTGGTTCCCGATCGGGAAACATACACTTATCAGAATCACAACCACTAGGGCCAGCCTCTGTCATTTCGCCTAAATCGTAGCGGCTTAGTACTGCACAGAAATCATCTGTTTTGCGTCGCGCTTTCACCTCTTGAGTTAAGCGATCGTAGGTTGATTTATTTATTGGTTCAAATGGCAAACGTGGGAATGATTGCAAATCGTCAAAACGAGCTAAAAGGGCTGCTGAAATATATCCTTCATCATTCTGAATGGTTTCGTAAATGCGCTGTCCTAAAGGTTCAATTTCATCAGAGCGAAGTTCCAAAGTAGCTGATGTGTTGTGAGTCACGTACCAACGTTGAACCTGGAGGACAAAATCAAATTGGGCTGAGACTGAAAACTTAGAAACATCAATTTTATCAGCCCCTGGTAAATCAGCCCAAGTTACAGAAACAGGGATTTCCACTAGCCATTCACTCACCCGCGGATCGAAGGGATCGTTGAGCAAATTGCCTTGTTCATCTTTATCAGATTGAGAGGGAATGACGTTGTAACCATAGTCAATACAAGCTAAAGCTACTGGGTCATTTTTGCCGAAGGTGATCCGACGAATGAATCTTTGCGCTTTAGGAGGATGCCACCCCGAACTAGCATTAGTTAATAAAGCCTTAGTACCACTCGGTTGCACTGTGGTACAACGATTTGGGCGCTTGAGATTGTGGCGATCGCAGTAATCCCAAACTACGCGATGTACAATATCTCTCCAAGAACTGAGATATTTCTCTTCCTCGCGCTTGAAAGCTAATCCTTGTGGAGTTGCAGGTCTTCCTGCTTCCCACCAGCGCAGCCAATCAACACCAAAAGCATGGACAAAGAAATCAAATAAACCTGTAAAAGAAACTCCCACAATCGGGTCTAATTCACGGCTGTATTGATAGCGTGGTTCCAGGAATTTGTGATTTAAAAGTGCTGCTACAGATAGCGCTCCAGCAGTGAAAGCTTCTTCTTGTTCTTTATAGTTACGTGGGTCGATTTGATTAAGGTGAACCTCAGACAAATTGCAGTGAAAATTACTGCCGATGATTTCCTTTCTTTGTTACCCTAAAGGCTTTTTATCCCCTAGTTCTACTGCTTGATTATTTGCAGTAGCTCCGCGTACATTTTGCAAATGTGACTTGAGATTATAAAAGTGTTTCGGCTCCGCTCAACACAAGTGTTTTTCACATCCACCCCCGCACTCTTGGAGAGATTATATTCTAGACACCAATTTCTCATACAATCTAGTTTCACTCTCTACGCTGTACGGTGTCAAAGGCTTTTTAGTTCCTTTGATTACCACGGGATTAGCATCTCAGCTTTCCCCGTTTTTGCGAGGTTTTTAACGTGAGGCAAAATCATTTACCACACGGATTTAGCCCATAGCGAGCTAAACGATGTTCTAACTCATTAGCATCCAGATTTGAATGACGTTCCTGTAACCATTGTTTTGCTGTTCCTTGTTCATAAGCTTGTAAAAACTCAACTTTGTCAGATTGTGTTGGCAGCAAATCAATGTTCGATCGCGCTACAGCTTCACCAGCCCATTGAATCGCTCCCTCACCACTGTAATATTGTTTGCGGACAGCACCAACACATTCTTCTAAGGTCGGCTTGCGGTGAAAAACTCTGGTATGGTTTGCCATCCTGAGCGCATCACGCTCAGGATCGATTCGCCAGTTGCCATTTTCATCTTGCTGCCATAAGTTATCTTTGGCGGTGGCTCCTTGTTCATCGTCAGCAATAAACTGACGCATCCCCGCACTTCTTCGTATGTTACCGGCAACAATTGTGACAGCAGCTTGATCGATTAATAGACAGCATTCAACTGAATTTAATTGTCGTCCTAAAGCTTTATTGAGAATAGATGCACACCCTTGATACAGTACAGGTAATTTTACAGGATTAGCAACTCCTCCAAAGCCGTTGAGAGTTTCTCCTGCTTTTCGGACATCACTGATATCAACTAATACTTCAACTTCTTTTGAGAATTGTTCGTTACTGGAAAGTTCTAATAGGGTTTGATATGATTCAACCCAACCTTCACGGCTATCTCCAACGTGAATAGTGACGTTATTTCCTTGTATATGAGTTTGAGTATATTCACGTCGCTGTTGCACAGGAGTGCTGCCAATTTCACCTTGTACAGTGACATTCAGTTGATTACGGATGGGGGGCAACTGGTTAATAAATTGTGGTTCTAAGACGGCTCCAGTACCACAGCCCATCATTGCCAGATCCATCATTAACCCGAAGGCACTCCAGTCTTCGAGATTGGTAGAGGTGCAATTATAAGCGCCGGAAAAGTTCTTGGGCTTGGTTATCCAGTCTGTACCACCAACCCATAGCCAGCGCCCACTGGGCATAGCTTTCAAGTTACGCTGCATCTTATCCAGTGTGGCAGCTTCTTCTTGAGTTAGCTTTCCCAACTCGACTAAGCCGAGTATAGTGCGATCGCATACCTCATCCCATGTTTCCCTAAGTCCCGCCTTTGTACGGCGGCTATAGGTTCTAAAAAATACGGGATTAGCAGCCGGTGCAGTTTCTGGAAACCTTGCACTCTGGCGTGTTCTTTCGAGATTCTGAACCATATATTAAGTGTCTTACGTTCTTCTTGCGTGCGGACAGATTATGACTATACGCCAAGTGGTTTGAGTATTAAAGATTGTCAAATTGTCCACTTTACGCTAGCTCTACCCAGCACTAATTACAACAGAAATTTATGATGTATAATGTCCCTCACCCTTGGATGGGAAAAATATACTCGGTTATAGTTAACACCATTATTTGTAAGTAAATTATCTCTATCGCCTCATCTTCAGTCCGATTATCATTACTCAGCATGGGCTAAACGCTCCGCTACCGCTAACTGTACTCAGGATCTCTTCATTACTTTCCCACAACTAAGTAAGTTGGCACAATAAAACCAAACTATGTGAAGAAAGATAAACTAAACTAAAACCCTTTTTCCTCCTGCTTCTTGCCTTATCCCAACAATAAATTTTTACACCGACCTACTTAGCAGTGATAGTTAAATAAGTTGCAGTTATAAGTCAAATCCAAACAATTAATTCCGAACTCTTGGGAACTATAAATTTAGTTACAGGAAATTGATTATGAATGATGAATGGGAACCTCTAAATTCTGATGATGACGTTGTGCATTTTCATCAAGAAGCATTTGAAAATTTACCCCGCACTCAAATAGTGTTTCAGTTATTCAAGGAAATCAAAAAAATTTGGGCAGAACACTTTACATCGTCAGGATCGAGAGTATTTGGAGAAGGGTTTGAATGTTGTATTTTAATACCCGGTCAACAATGGCGAACAGGTAAAATTAGAGTGTGCTTAGAATTTTGCCCTGATGAAACTGAAATCGAAGATAATCGATTAGACATCAAACACGAAAACTCTCCCCTTGACGACCTTCGACAGCAATTGAATGAAGGTAAAAACTAATACCCAAGTTGATATATACAGATATAATAGAAAATTATCTGTGTCTGTGTGCGCTGAAAACATAAAATGGTATGGACTCCCTTACATGCAAAAATCCATCGCACAATCCGATCGCGCCACTTATTTGAGCGAAACCAGCGGCTATTAATCGCTGTCTCTGGCGGACAAGATTCTCTGTGTTTAATAAAATTACTTTTAGATTTACAATCCAAATGGGGATGGGATTTAGGTATCGCTCACTGCGATCATCGCTGGCGTTCTGACTCCGAAGCTAATGCTAACCACGTCGAAAACTTAGCAAAAACTTGGGGTATATCTTTTTATTTAGAAACAGCAAACAAACCGATAAATAGTGAAGCTGCTGCACGCAATTGGCGCTATCAAGCTTTAAGTGCGATCGCCAAAGCAAATAAATATCAATATATAGTTACAGGACACACGAAGAGCGATCGCGCCGAAACTCTCCTCTACAACTTAATTCGCGGTACTGGTGCTGATGGTTTGCAAGCCCTAACTTGGCAACGCCCTCTAAGTACAGGCATTGTGTTAGTACGTCCACTTTTAGAAATTACTCGGATACAAACAGAGCAATTTTGTCAAGAATTTAAATTACCAATTTGGGAAGATTCCACCAATCAAGATTTGCAATACGCTCGTAACCGCATTCGCCAAGAATTAACACCATATTTACGGGAAAATTTCAATCCCCAAGTAGAATCAGCCCTAGCCCAAACAGCAGAACTTCTCCAAGCGGAAGTGGAATATTTAGAAAAAGCTGCCCAGGAGTTGCGTGAAAAGGCTATGGAAACGGGCATTGGGGATGAAGAAGATTCCCTTACTCTTCTTCCCTTAAGGTTAAATCGTCGGGTATTGCAGAAAGCACCATTGGCACTGCAACGTCGGGTGATGCGTCAGGTGTTGCAGCAAATACTAACTGATGCTCCCAGTTTTGAACACATTGAAAAATTAACGGCTTTAATTATAGCGCCCAACCGATCGCAAACCGATCCATTTCCTGGTGGTGCGATCGCTCAAGTACAAGGCGATTGGATTTGTTTGAAATAGTTTTGAGTATTGCTATTGCAAAGCAGGGAGAGATTTATCGAATTCACGTTAAATCACACTCTCGCGTTCTTCTAAATTGCTATCAAAATTTATTAATAAAATAAAGATGTACTAAGCTGTTGCGCCTTTAATTTGTACTAATATTTTTTCAATATGATTGTGGGTTGGGCCGAAAAGCCCGCCCTGATAATGTAAGTTGTATGCGTAACAGCTTAATCACCGAAAAACAGTCAGCCCATCATGCTAAATTACGATCCATTAGCTTGTTTGCCCTCATCAGAGGAACTACCAGACTCTGACGACACCCCAGTGGATAACGAATTACAAGATTTGATTCCCGGTTTACTGAAAGTACTTTTGGCAATGGCTTGGCCTGAACGCATGGATTGGTTTTTTGGCGTAGATATGGGTATTTATTATGACCCAGACTTACCGCCAATAGTACCAGATGGGTTTTTGAGTCTGGGCGTAGAGCGATTTTATGATGAAAACCTCCGCCCCAGTTACGTGCTTTGGGAAGAGAAGAAACTACCGATATTAGTTTTGGAGGTAGTATCTAAAACATACCGTGGTGAGTACTCGACCAAAAAAGCAGAGTATGCAAGATTGGGAATTTTGTATTATGTAGTTTACAACCCATTTCGTCGCCGTAAGCCACGTTTAGAAGTTTACAAATTAGTTAACAATACTTATGAATTACATGATGGAAATCCAGTTTGGTTGCCAGAAATAGGTTTAGGAATTGGCATCGAACGAGGAATTTATCTAGGCATACCACGGGAGTGGATGTATTGGTATAACCAACAAGGACAAAGGTTTTTAACACCAGAAGAAGACAAAAAACTTGCTCAACTAGAAGTTCAGCAGGCAAAACAAAAAGCTCAACAAGCAGAACAAAAAGCTCAACAAGCACAGCGAGAAACCCAATTATTACGAGAACGGTTGCGATCGCTCGGCATAGATCCTGATTCTCTCAC
The DNA here is from genome assembly GCF_034530975.2 of Nostoc sp. DedQUE07. Taxonomy (NCBI): domain Bacteria; kingdom Bacillati; phylum Cyanobacteriota; class Cyanophyceae; order Nostocales; family Nostocaceae; genus Nostoc; species Nostoc sp. DedQUE07. Next base: position 28,254 of record NZ_JAVRCC020000013.1, read on the forward strand.
CTAAATTACTGTAAAGACTCGTCCGCGAGTATAAAAGACTCATCCACGAGTATAAAAGGCTCGTCCGCGAGTATAAAAGACTCATCCACGAGTATAAAAGGCTCGTCCGCGAGTATAAAAGACTCATTCACGAGTATAAAAGACTCATTCACAAGTATCAAAGACTCGTCCACGAGTATCAAAGACTCATTCACGAGTATAAAAGACTCGTCCACGAGTATAAAAGACTCGTCCGCGAGTATTAAACACTCGTTAACGAGTATCAAAGACTCATTACAGCAATTTTCATTTATTTATAAAACACTCTCGCGTTCTTCTCTACGCCTCTGCGTGAGACAAAAAATCTTTCCGTACTGTAATTACGAATTACGAATTATCCTATCAAGACTTGCACTCACACTTTCAGCGTGTGGTGACTGCAATCGCTGCAAAATCTCTGAAGCTGGTTGCAAATAGGATATCGCTTTAGTGTATTCACCCTGCTGTTGTGCCAAATCTCCTAACCTCCGCAGAGTCATTGTTTGAGTTCGGACAGCACCAATGCGTTGACTTATTTCTAAAGACAGGTTGTAGAGTGCGATCGCTTGATCCACTTCCCCTTTGTTAGCGTAGAGAATTCTCAGTTCGTGCAACGTCCCCGCTATGCCTTGGACATTTCCAATGCGTTCATCTATTTCCAAAGACTGATTGAAAAGTGCGATCGCTTGATCCACTTCCCCTTTGTTGGCGTAGAGAATTCTCAGTTCGTGCAACGTCCCCGCTATGCCTTGGACATTTCCAATGCGTTCATCTATTTCCAAAGACTGATTGAAAAGTGCGATCGCTTGATCCACTTCCCCTTTGTTGGCGTAGAGAATTCTCAGTTCGTGCAACGTCCCCGCTATGCCTTGGACATTTCCAATGCGTTCATCTATTTCCAAAGACTGATTGAAAAGTGCGATCGCTTCTTTTATTTCCCCTTTCTTGGCATAGATATGTCCCAGACAGTACAACGTTGCTGCTTTGCCTTGGACATTATCAGTGCGGTCATTTATTTCCAAAGACTGATTGTAGAGTGCGAGCGCTTTTTCCACTTCCCCTTTCTTGGCATAGATATTTGCTAGGCTATGCAAAGCATCTGCTTGGCTTTTAATATAACCAATGCGTTCAAATATTTCCAAAGACTGATTGAAAAGTGCGATCGCTTGATCCACTTCCCCTTTGTTGGCGTAGAGAATTCTCAGTTCGTGCAACGTCCCCGCTATGCCTTGGACATTTCCAATGCGTTCATCTATTTCCAAAGACTGATTGAAAAGTGCGATCGCTTGATCCACTTCCCCTTTGTTGGTGTAGATAATTGCCAATTGGTGCAACGTCGCCGCTATGCCTTGGACATTTCCAATGCGTTCATTAATTTCCAAAGACTGATTGTAGAGTGCGATCGCTTGATCCACTTCCCCTTTGTTGGCGTAAAGAATTCCCAATTGGTGCAACACCGCCGCTTTGCATTGGACATCTCCAATGCATTCATAACTTACCTGCGAATTTATACAAGATTCTGTATATTATCCGTAAATAATGAAGCTGCTGCACGTAGGCGCTATCAAACTTTAAGTGCGATCGCTCAAGTAGAAGGCGACTGGATCTGTTTTAAGTAGTTATTTAAAATCTTTTTGTTATTAGGGACGATGCACATTATTAGTTTTAGAATCTTAAGAGAATATGCAGAAACCCATGCAGATTGTCAGGAAGCATTAAGCAATTGGTATAAGCTCGCTACTAAAGCAAAATGGTCTACAGACTTTTGTAAAAACACACCTGCCTTGGCGAATAGAATTCGCGGCTATACAGACTTGTGTTGAGCGGAGTCGAAATACAAAACCCACCTCCGTGGGTTTCAAATTCTTTGAGTTTGCGTAGCTGCGATTTCTAATCGCCTAGTATATTTGCTTTTTAAGAAGCTAGTAATTCCGGCTGAGGCATTAAACTCTGGAGAGTATGACGCAACTGAGCGATCGCTTGGACTTGATAATCACCAGTTTCCTGGAATTGATCCAAAGATTCTGCAATTCCTTGCAGCTTTTGCCGTAATCCATCTAGAGAATCCTGAATTGGTTGCAGTGCTTCTTGATAAAGATTCACTCGACCAGATAATTCAGCGGTTGTTCTTCGTAGGGATAGCAAATTTTCCTCGATCGCTTTCAGTTCTTGCCGCTTTTCATCTAGATCGTGAGTTTGATTGTCAATCATTCCCTGATTTAGCTCAACACCAGAACGAATCTGCTCAATTTCACGTTCCAGCTTTTGGATTTCTTGTGAATATTGTTGTCGCTGATTTTCAATTTGTAACAGAATCGGTTCTAAATTAATTTTGTTGTTACTTTCTTCCTCAGTAATAGTATGTCCTTGCCGCCGTAGCAGTACAGTTTGATGTTGCTTGAGAAACTTCTGATGCTGTAACATATTGCGGCGTTGTCCCACCAAACTGGAATTTAGCATCTGATAAAGGTCTTTTTCATCAGTTAGTTCTAGTTCCAAATTGATGTGGTCATGGTCAGATGCGTGATTTAATTTAGTTTGAAGTTCTTCTATAGCTTCTTGTTTATATTTCAGTTCTTGTTCTTGATCGTGAACAAAGCTAGCGTCGATTTCTAACTTATGCTGCAAGTCTTGCACTATCTTTTGTAGTTCTTCTAAAGGCATTTTTTCCAAAGCCTCCACATCAGCTTCCTTGCCAAGAACTACATCACCAGATGTTGCAGCTAAAGAGTGCATCTGTTGATATAACTCTTCGGCGTTTCGTAACTGCTCTTTGACGAGCTGAGCATACTCTTGCTTACTGGTAAGGTCTGCTGTATTTATTTGCAATTGCGCTCTTTGCTGAACTAGAGAATTTTGCGCTTCTTGCAACGCATTTTGGCGATCGCTAAAGGTTTGTGACAAGCGCTCAACTTCTTCTTGCTGTTGTGCGATCGCACTTTTATGCTCCTCCAGTTTTTGCCAGTGTGGGGTAAGAGTCGCTTGCTGCTTTTCGACTAATTCAAAGGCTAGATGCAGGTGTTCTCTAACTGTTTCCGTAGGAGTAATACGACTAGACAAGCGATCGAGTAACTCACTCATTACTCGACTTTGCTCCTCATCCAAAACCGTCCCTTGTTGAAAATCCGCTTGGCGTTCCTCCAGGCGACGCTGCTCACCCCGTAAATGCTCCCAAGCGCCTTCCAACTCTTGGCGGTTGCGCTCAATTTCTCCTTGTAATCGTTCAATTTCCTGGCGGGAGGTGTCAACTTCCTGTTTTTGCTCCTCTAGATGTTGTACCTCATCCTCCAATTGCTGCAACTGTTCTGCTCTTACCTCCATGTCCATTTCACGGCGATTCAACTCTTGCGCCTGAAATGTTAGTGACTGTTTCCACTGATCGATCTCATCTTCCTTGAGCTTAAATTTCTCCAACTGGCGGGAAAAATTCTGCAAAATGTTGACGAGTGGACGCCCTGCTTCTTGAATCCGCTGCACTTGACGATTCGGATTCAATTCAGCCAATACCAAAGCACCATCATTTAATTTGCTTGCGTCCTCAGCGGCAATCACCTCTTCCGACACAGTACTCCAATTCTGGTCAGTTCGCTGACAAGCTAGCAGTTTCAGTTCGGTTTTGCCACCGCCACTGAGTAAACCACCTTTCTGTTTTTGTACTTCTGCTAAATACAGCACACCGTTAGTCCTTTATTGATGCACTTAAACTTCGTGTTTTGAGATATACCTTAAATAATTCTGTTAACTTGTCTCACTGAACTAAGGTTTAGAAGAACAAGACAGACAAAACTATAGACGCAAGATGTTACGTCTTGATACTTATAGAAGCGATCTGGTCGCGCCTTTATATTTTGTACTGATGACAGTGATGATGACTTCCGTGTTAACACTAGCTTTGTCAAAGTGTATTACGAAAGATAAAGGTTTATAGTTTAATGTATTCCCTAATGACAATCAGACATAGAGTAAAAATCTTTTCAATACTCCATAATCAATACTTAAAGAATAAGTCATAATTCACGATTCAGAATTCAGCAATACTTAAGGAGTACTTTTTAGCTAAATGCAGGGAAATTTAAATGAAATTGATATTTGCAGTATCCTGCAATTGATTGAATTGGGACAGCGAACTGGGCAACTATGGGTAGAAGCTTATAGCTCTCACCATAACAATAAACTGGGTGGAGATGGAGCAAACATTTATCGCCCTAAACAACAGTCTTGGTTCGTTTTTTTCCTAAATGGTCAAATTATCTATTGCCAAGAAGGCGAGAGTAGTTTATCCAGAATTAGTGATTATTTACGTCATTATCGAGTTGAAATGCGACTCACCGACAAACAAATTGCCACCCTACCACCAACCGATGCGCCAGAGTATGCCTATCTTTGGGCACTCTTGGAGCGGAATATCATCAACCCTAAGATAGCTGGTAGTATCATTTACGGTTTGGTGCATGAAACTCTCTTTGATTTGCTGAGTTTACGCCAAGGTAACTTCATTTTCCATCAGGGTGCAGCACTTGCCCCGCAATTAAACACTTATGAGATTGCTCCATTGGTGACAAAAATCACCAAGCAGCTGCAACAGTGGAAGCAACTCTATCCACACATTCAGTCTCCAGAGCAATTGCCAGTGCTATCTGACAAAGTTCAGCTACAATCTTCTTTACCAGAAGCAACCGTGAATAAGCTACAACATTGGGCTGATGGTAAAACATCCTTGCGACAACTAGCTCGCCATCTCAACCGAGACATTTTGACAGTCGCTAAGGCAATATATCCTTATGTGCAACAAAGTTGGCTACAACTAGTATACTCAGAGACTAATCACCCAGATACACACACGGATAACAGGGAATTGAAAGAAAAACCGATGGGGCGGATAGTATGTATTGACGATGCGATCGCCATCGGTGAGACTATAAATTCCATCTTACAACCACAAGGTTATGAAGCGATCGCTCTCACCAATCCTTTAGAGGCACTGAGTCTGGTTTTTCAACTCAAACCAGATTTAATTTTATGCGACATTGCTATGTCGGAATTGGAAGGATACGAGGTTTGCGCGATGCTGCGACATTCAACAGCATTTAGGCTCACGCCGATTATCATGCTTACTGGGAAAGATGGGTTTATGGATAGAGTCAAAGCTAGGATGGTCGGGGCAACAGATTATTTGACAAAACCGTTTACAGACACTGAGTTACTGATGCTCGTAGAGAAATATATTAACAACCAATGAAAATAGGGCACTGGGTATTGGGCATGGGGGAGCCACTGCGGTCTTGGGGTCTCCCCAAGTGGAGCAAGTGGCGTCATGGGGCATTGGGCAAATAAACAGATCCAAGATTTGTTGATCTATTAAAAGATGAGTAAAAAGATGTTATCACAGAGTCAGTTAACTGAGTGAAACGTCAATATCCAGGAAAATAGTGAGAACCTAAAATTAATTTATACAGTTAATACTTGCGGAGGAATCAGGGAATGTTCCAATTAGGAACGTCTAAATCAGGAGGTAAATAGACAATTATGAGCACAGTTCTGATTGTGGAAGACAGTATAGCGCAAAGGGAGATGATTACAGACCTCCTGAAAGCAACTGGCCTAACAGTTACCCATGCTAGTGATGGATTAGAAGCATTAGAGGCAATTCAAATAGCACCTCCAGATTTAGTGGTATTAGATATTGTCATGCCCCGAATGAACGGCTACGAAGTTTGTCGGCGGTTAAAATCCGATCCAAAAACCCAAAATGTCCCAGTGGTTATGTGTTCTTCCAAAGGCGAAGAATTCGATCGCTATTGGGGCATGAAACAGGGTGCAGACGCTTACATAGCCAAACCGTTTCAACCAACCGAGTTGGTAGGAACAGTCAAACAACTGCTGCGAGGATAAGGATAAAAACAACATGGTCAGCAAACCGGACTTTTTAAGTGGCAGCGGTCAAGACCACTTTCGACCAGAATTACAAGTAGAAAGTCCTGAAGGTGAGTTACATTTGAGGTTTTACATTCCCTCGCATCAGGAGTTTGCACTACAAGCAACTGGCATCCGGGAGGTAATTGAACTAAGTCCTGACAGAATCACCCCGATTCCTAATGCTTCTCCTTTACTTTTGGGTACTCTAAATTTACGAGGTCGAGTTATTTGGGTGGCCGATTTGGGTCAATTTCTGGGGGAAGCAGGTGCATTAAACACGGATAGAGCTGAAATTTCGGTGATTGCCATTGAAGAGCAAGACACAATAGTGGGTTTAGCAGTAGAGGAAATCGGTGGTATGGACTGGTTGGATGTCCAGAATCTCATGCCACCAACTAGTGTTCCAGATACGATGGCTCCCTTTTTACGTGGAGAGTGGTCATTAGGTGCTAAAAATAATCAGTGTCTCCGATTGCTCGATCAAATGGCAATTGTACGAAGTGCTAGGTGGGCAGGATGAAATTGGAGGAGGAAATGGCAGCAAGTATTGATAATTACGAGCCAACATATCAACAGGCGATGACCGCCTATGTTCAAAGAAATTATGAGGTTGCGGCCACTTTAATTGACCAAGTGGTGCAAAATTTACCAGATGACCCCAATACCCATTTGTTGAGGGGTCACATCTACTATGTTTTACAACACTATGATGTAGCAAAAGAAGAATATCAGCAGGTGTTAGGCTTGACTAACGATCGAGAAATTATTGGTTTTGCCAAGAATGGAATTGACAATATCAATCAATATTTAGAATCATTTAGTGGACAGCTCGATCCATCAGAAAGTCAAGAAGAAATAAACTCTTCAGAGATATCCGATCCACTGGCATATAGCGAATCAGAATTAGAAGATTTAAGCGCTAATCAAGAGTTTGACAGCGACAATCTTGATTTGAACTTTTTTGGAGAGCATCAAGAAAGTCTGAATGGCGTTGAAGATACATCTTCAAAAAGTCCATTCGAACTGCCCACAGAAGATAGTATTGGAACAGAAAAAATATCAGATTCTTCTATAGCTTTTGGTGATGACCCTTTTGCCATGAATGAAGAATCACAGGAACAAGAGCCAAATAAAAACTGGGAGGAAAACACAGAATTAGAGTTGCCTGCTTTTTGGCAGGAAAGTATCTCAGAAGATATTTCTGAAGAATCATTAGCAAATAGTCAATTCTCAGATAATGGGATAAATTCTCCTTACGGAAATTCAACTATTGATAATAATAACTCTTCATCTTCTAATTCACAAACTGATAATAACGAAAATCATTTCCCTGATTTGTTGAGTGAGCCAAAGTCTCCAGATCAGAGTATGGGAAATTTAGAATATAAAAAATCTAATTTTGGAGACGAAACTTTACTGATTGTTGCAGAAGAACCGAGAAATGATTCGCCAACAACAAATAACTTGGAATACGGCAGTCAAAATAACTTATCTGAAACCGAATCCCATAGCTGGTTAACACCAAAAAAAATTGAAGCAAAATCAGATTCTCAGTCGAATTTACCCGATAACGAATCAGCTTTTAATAGTAATTTACCTCGAAAAGAAAAGCATTTTAAATCAGGTGAATTCAGTGGTAAAAATAGCTTCGATGATGATGAAAATTTTGATATGGAAGCATTTGAGTCTGCCTTTGGCTCAGATGGTTTAAACTCTTATGAAGACTCAAGCAATATACTGAATGGAGAAAATTCTAAGAGCAATATCGAGTTTTTAGATGACTTTGAGGAATTTGACGATTTAGGCAATATTCCAGGGTTTGACCTCATCGAAGGAGATTCTAACTTCGGTAATGTCACAATGCATTCTGCTCCAGCAGAAACTAGTGACACTGGACGCCCTCAAGTAGCAGAGGCTTTTGCAAGTAATTCAGCCGATCGCGAAGAAGAACTTTTCTCAATGACTGGTTCCCATGAAGCCGTTCCAGTCTTTAGCCAAACAGATATCTCCAAACTAGAACCCAACGTCAGCATCGAGCAGGGATGGTTAGCACCATTAGAAAATGCCTCCATTGAACGAAAACAATGGCTAATTGCTGGAAGTGTGGGCATAGTCTCGGCGCTGGTTGTAGCCACAGTTAGTTTTGTCGCTACCACATTTTCGCCACCCCAACAACGAGAATCAGTACGAAACACAGGTTGGGCAATGTCACTAGCCGCTGGGATTGCAGGTTTTGCTACCGCAGGCTTCATGGGGAATCTGGCGCTTAAACAAATTCGGCGCACAACTGATGACCTCCAAGCTCAGTTTGAGGCTGTACGTCAAGGAAATCTGAATGCTCAAGCCACAGTGTTTTCCGAAGATGAATTGGGGCATTTAGCCACTGGCTTTAATGAAATGGCGCGGGTAATTTTCACAACCACAAGTGAAGCCCAACGCAAAGCCGATGAACAAGAAGAAGCCAAAGAAAACCTTCAACGTCAGGTGATTCGGCTCTTGGATGATGTGGAAGGAGCTGCTAGAGGCGATTTAACAGTCCAAGCGGAAGTGACAGCCGACGTACTAGGAGCCGTAGCTGATGCCTTTAACCTGACAATTCAAAACTTGCGGGATATTGTGCAACAGGTAAAAGTGGCGGCGAAGGATGTGACAAAAGGTGCAACCAACTCTGAAACCTTTGCGAGAGCTTTATCTAGTGATGCTTTGCGGCAAGCAGAAGAGTTGGCAGTAACGCTGAATTCTGTACAGGTGATGACCGACTCGATTCAACGGGTAGCAGAGGCAGCGCGGGAAGCCGAAACCGTTGCTCGTGATGCTAGTACGATCGCCTTGAAAGGTGGCGAAGCAGTAGAAAATACCGTAGCAGGGATTTTAGAAATTCGAGAAACCGTTGCCGAAACCACTCGCAAAGTGAAGCGGTTGGCGGAATCTTCCCAAGAAATTTCTAAAATTGTGGCGTTGATTTCTCAAATTGCTTCCAGAACAAACTTGTTAGCACTCAATGCTAGTATTGAGGCGGCAAGAGCCGGAGAAGCGGGACGCGGGTTTGCGATCGTTGCAGATGAAGTGCGCCAGCTAGCAGATAAATCTGCCAAATCCCTGAAAGAAATTGAACAAATTGTGATGCAAATCCAAAGCGAAACAGGCTCTGTAATGACCGCGATGGAAGAAGGCACACAACAAGTAATTAAAGGTACAAAATTGGCAGAAGATGCCAAGCGATCGCTCGAAAACATTATTCAAGTGGCGAATCGCATCGATATTCTTGTGCGATCTATTACTAGCGACACTGTGGAACAAACGGAAACCTCCCGCGCCGTTGCTCATGTAATGCAATCAGTAGAACTGACCGCTCAAGAAACTTCCCAAGAAGCACAGCGAGTTTCAGGTGCCCTACAACACTTAGTAGGTGTATCCCGTGACTTGATCGCCTCCGTTGAACGTTTCCGAGTGGAAACTATGGAAACCAGATAAATTGTCATTTGTCCTTTGTTCTTTGTTATTTGCTAATGACCAATACTTCGGCAACGCTCAGTACAAGTGACTAATGACTAATGCCTAATAACTAATGACTAATGACTCTTGACTAAAAAACTATGCTGCCGGAACAACAACAGCGGATTTTGGGTTACTTTATCGAAGAAGCCAGGGATCACCTGAATACCATTGAGCAGGGCTTGCTGAATTTAGAGGGTACCCTGAACGATCCGGAAATGATCAGTGAGGTCTTCCGGGCGGCTCACTCCATCAAAGGAGGAGCGGCGATGCTTGGATTGACTAGCATCCAGCATACCTCCCACCGTCTGGAAGATTGTTTCAAAATTCTCAAAGATAATCCGGTTCAGATTGACCAAAAGTTAGAGTCTTTATTTCTTGGTGTCTCAGATACCCTAAAATCGCTTTTAGAGCATTTGAGTGGGCCTTATGGTCTTTCTGAAGATGCAGCTAATACTTTGATGTCAGAAACTGAGCCAGTTTTTCAATGGCTGTATCAGCATCTGGAACTACTTGTAGAACAAGCAAAGAGTGGAGTAGCCAGCAGTTCTGACGCAACAGAACTTACAACCTCTATAGAGAATGTCTCCACACTTACAGGAATTTTCATGCGGCCAGATATTCCCGATCTGGCAGAAGAAGACACCCATCAGGAATCTCCAGACTCGGTAGCACCCCACGAGATCCTAGACACTCGCGGACTCGCTAACGCTGCGCTATCGCCAGTCACCGCTAAAGAAAATAATAACTGGAGCGAGTTTCAAGCCCAAGTGCTGCAAACACTACGGGAAATGTTGCAATTATTTAAGCAAACTACAACACCTTCAACTCGGCAAAACCTCCAGCAATGCTGTCACCAGTTAGTCAAACTTGGTGAAACTTGGAATTTGCCCAACTGGTGTGGTTTGTGTCAAGCAGCAGCCAGTGCGATCGGCAATCCCGAAAATACTTATCTGACTTTAGCTAAAATTGTCATTACCGAAATCAAACAAGCTCAAGAATTAGTTCTGCAAGGTAGAGAAGCCGAAATTGCAATTAGTCAGCAACTAGAGGCACTTTTAAGCTTTGCAGAAATTGAGTTATTAGAAATTACCCCTGATTTATTTGATGAACAATCTCCGGTTCTGACAGAATCAGAGCCAATTCTATCTGGTGACACCAAGGTGTTAGCCCAGACAACTGAAGAACTGAATCTAGACAAAGATAGTAGCGATAGCTACGCCAACGTCTCCGACGAACGCCCCTCCCTTCAGTTACAAGGAATACCACTAAACGAAAATAGAAACACTAGTCTTACTTTCACCACACATGACGAAGCACACCCAATCAGTAACAATCTCGATCCCAATGGTCCAGAGGTAGGAATAGCTGAGTTAAATACCCTTGCCGATTTATTTGACGGTGAGACTCCCGAACTAGATGAAAGCTGGCATCAAGAAGAAACCTTAGATATTGTTACTATCGATGACTTTGGAATTGATTTGAGCAGCACTGAGGCTGAAGACGCTCATAACGATTTATCTGACTTACTCTCCTTTAATGAGGATATAAGCAACGCGCTACACCCAACAACCACCGCGAAAACAGAAGATTTATCCTTGTTATTTGGCGACCATTTCCTAGAAAAAGATAATTCAGAACCGCAAAATCAACAAACATCTGCTACGCCTTTAGAGTTGAGCGATATTAACGAATTTGAGATAAATTTAGACTCATCTTCTTACGAAATTTTACAAGAGTTTATTGATATTTCTAGTGATACAAACCAGACTAATAGCGAGATTGTCCAAAATAGTGTAGTCGAAGATTTATTGACACTGGGGTTAGATGATGATGAACTATTGCCAACTAGCAATGTCACTCAACCAGAAACTGAGCCGTTCGCCAGTGTAGAACTATCTACTAACCAAGAAAATAATTTTGATAACTTATTCTTAGAAACTAAAAATGCAAATTGGGTAGAAGAAATTACGCCTAGTGACTACATAGAATTACCCCAGCCAACAGACTTGTCTTTGGACAACTTGTTTGCTGAAATGGAAGAACAGCCACAACTATCGACAAGTGAACCAGAAATCAGTGATTTATTTGATACGCCTCCAGTAACAGAACCTGAGTTTTCTCAATCAGAAAACGATCTGAGCAACTTCTGGAACCAGGAAACCACAGAGGAAAAGAACGAATTCGATTCCTTAATTGAGCAGAATGTAGAAAGGGCGTTAGATGAAAGTTTGTTTACTGCGGCGGCTGATGACATTTTTGCTGATAATCAGCAGTCCATACCTTCTCCTATAGCCAGTTTTGATATAGAAGAAGATTTTGATATTAATTTGCAGGAGCAAGAACAGCTAGATTTAATATTATCATCAGACTCTGGAGATAATTTATTTGATGAATTAACATCAAGTAACTTAACTATTTCTCCTATAATCAACAATACCTCCACGCCTGAAACGCCTTTGTTCGCGCAGCATCCTGGAGAAGAAATTCTCAGGCCACAACAACCAGAATCTTTAGATTTTGTTCCAGAATTTACTAATGGAAGCCCAGATATATCTGCTGTCGATCTGGAAGTTAATTCATTAGACTCTTTTGAGGAGAATCCGCAACTTTTGTTTGAAGATGTCGCAACAAATGAATTGACCTATATTCAAATGGAAACCACAGAGAATACTGTGGACGAACTATCAGAAACCATTAGTTTTGGGGAAACTTCAGAATCAGCATTATCCGAAGCACAGCCAGGTGATTTGTTCGGCTCTCTCGATGAAAATCCGCAACTGCTGTTTGAAGATGTCACGACAAATGAATTGACCTATATTCAGATGGAAACCACAGAGAATACTGTGGATGAACTATCAGAAACTATTAGTTTTGAGGAAAATTCAGAATCAGCATTATCCGAAGCACAGCCAGGTGATTTGTTCGGCTCTCTCGATGAAAATCCGCAACTGCTGTTTGAAGATGTCACGACAAATGAATTGACCTATATTCAGATGGAAACCACAGAGAATACTGTGGATGAACTATCAGAAACTATTAGTTTTGGGGAAACTTCAGAATCAGCATTATCCGAAGCACAGCCAGGTGATTTGTTCGGCTCTCTCGATGAAAATCCGCAACTGCTGTTTGAAGATGTCACGACAAATGAATTGACCTATATTCAGATGGAAACCACAGAGAATACTGTGGATGAACTATCAGAAACTATTAGTTTTGAGGAAAATTCAGAATCAGCATTATCCGAAGCACAGCCAGGTGATTTGTTCGGCTCTCTCGATGAAAATCCGCAACTGCTGTTTGAAGATGTCACGACAAATGAATTGACCTATATTCAGATGGAAACCACAGAGAATACTGTGGATGAACTATCAGAAACTATTAGTTTTGAGGAAAATTCAGATTCAGCCCAGACAAGCCCAGAACTTTTAGAGACTGAGGAAAATAATAATTTAGAAACTACCTTTGATACAAGAGAAAACACAGTTGTTGAAAATAATTTATTGTTTACAGAAACCACTGAAATAGTTGCTCAAGAAGATGAATTTGCAGACTTGGCAGCATTATTAGGAGAGGACGTAGCACCCATCCCTAAAGTTAAGAAGATACCAGAAGTAGATTTTGCTGCCTTGGAAGACTTGCTAAGTACAGATAACAACAACGATGTCTACGACGGTCTACGCCAACGCCAGCCCTTCAACACTCAACCAGTCTCAGCTAAAAATGCTACTCCATCACCAGCCATAAAAGATGAATTTGGTGACTTAGAGAAATTGCTGGCAGAAGCGAATCAAACAATATCCCATTCTACTGTAGTAAAATCGAACACCAGCCAAGCTACCCGTCCCTCTAGTCGTCGGGCTGCGAGATTTGAAGAAACGATGAAGGTTCCAGTTAAGCAACTGGACGATATGAGTAATTTAGTTGGGGAGTTGGTGGTAAACCGCAATACTTTAGAGCAGGATCATGAACGACTGCGACAGTCATTAGATAACTTGCTAATTCAGGTACAACAACTCTCAGATGTAGGCGCAAGGATGCAGGAGTTGTACGAGCGATCGCTACTGGAAGCTTCTCTATTAGCTGGACGTAAAAAGAAAGACCCTGGGTTACAAACGTCTGATTCCAATGCCGACAGGGGTTTTAGCGAACTAGAAATGGATCGTTTTACTCCCTTTCACACACTCTCACAGCAGATGATTGAGCGCATTGTACGAGTACGTGAGTCGGCTAGTGACATTGATTTTGTTACCGAAGAAACCGAGCGCGTAGCAAGGCAGTTCCGCCAAGTAACCACCCAGTTACAAGAGGGATTAACGAGAGCGCGAATGGTGCCTTTTGCTCAAACTATCGATCGCTGGCGGCGAGGAGTGCGCGACAACGCCATCAAGTGTGGCAAACAAGTAGAGTTGGTGATCGAAGGTGGCGATACCTTAATTGACAAGATGATTTTGGATCATCTGACCGATCCGTTGACTCACATGCTGAATAATGCGATCGCTCACGGTATTGAAACGCCAGAAGAAAGGCAAACTGCTGGTAAACCACCTGCGGGAATCATTACTATCCGTGCCTTCCACCAAGGGAACCAAACGATCATTTCTGTCGGCGATGATGGTGCAGGCATCGATTCGGCAAAGGTTAAGGCTAAGGCTGTGAAGATTGGTATGATTACAGAAGCGCAGGCAAAAGCGATGTCTCGCCTGGAAGTCTACGATCTGCTGTTCCAGTCTGGTTTTACGATTAAAGACCAAGCCGATGAAATTTCTGGTCGTGGTGTGGGTATGGACGTGGTGCGCTCCGAGATTAGCGAAATTCGGGGAACAGTTAACACCGATTCTGCGATCGGCAAAGGAACCACCTTCACCATTCGTTTACCACTGACTCTAAGTATTTGTAAAGCTCTCTGTTGCGTCTCCGATCGCTCCAGGATCGCCTTCCCGATGGATGGTGTAGAAGATACGCTGGATATCCCAGTCAAAAATATTCAGCACGATGCCAATGGGCAATCATTTATTTCCTGGCGCGATACGGTGCTACCATTCCGACCCCTGAAGGAACTTTTAACCTTCAATCGCCAAATCAGTCGCGGTAATGTCTATGGCGGCACCAGAGATGATGATATGGTTTCTGTGGTTGTGGTGCGATCGGCAAATACCCTGATTGCTCTACAGATTGATCTGGTGTTAAGCGAACAAGAAATTGTAATTAAGCAATTTGAAGGCCCAGCACCTAAACCCATTGGTGTAGCTGGTGCTACAGTCCTGGGTGATGGTCGGATTATGCCGATTGCTGACGTACTGGAAATAATTGACATCTTCCAGGGACGGATTTCTACACAAACTGGTGGCAATTCTTGGCAACAGAAACTCACTCCTCCAGATACCTCTCCCACGAAGATTGACCCGACAGTGCTGATTGTCGATGACTCAATTACAGTTCGAGAATTGCTATCCCTGACATTTAACAAAGCAGGTTATCGCGTAGAACAGGCACGTGACGGACAGGAAGCTTGGGATAAACTCCGCTCCGGTTTGCCTTGTGATATTGTATTTTGCGATATTGAAATGCCCCGTTGCGATGGTCTGGAATTACTCTCTCGTATCCAGAAAGACTCTAACCTGAACCACTTACCGATCGCAATGCTCACCTCGCGCGGTGCAGACAAGCATAGACAAATTGCCGCTCAACTCGGTGCCAGTGGCTACTTTACCAAGCCCTATCTCGAAGAAGCTCTACTTGAAGCCGCAGCGCGGATGCTCAAAGGAGAGAAACTCGTTAACTAAATCAACAAAAAGACTTCGATTTTAGGGAAAACTCTACACGCTTCTATCTCGATAAAAGCTAATACTATTTTTTAGTAGTACAATTGTTCTATACAAAAATAGCACGTATTGCCCCGTCAGAAGCCGGGGCTTTCTGTTTGAGAACAATTAAAGTGTATACCCCAAGTCTCAATACTTGCCGTTTAACCTTTCCCCTTTAACCTTTTCCCCAAACCCAATTCTGAGTTCAAAATCCAAAAACCTAGTACTATTGTCCCAAGTCTTGGGTCTATCTTTGTAGTATGTAAAGAAGCACTTTGACCTAAGACTATGCCTTCTTCTGAAAATCTCACTTACCCAACCAGCCATAAGAGCAATCAAGCTGATAATTACCACGGTACTTCAGTTGCAGATCCTTACCGTTGGTTAGAAGATCCTGACTCTGAAGAAACAAGAACTTGGATTGAGGCACAAAATAAAGTTACGTTTGGCTACTTGAGTGAAATTCCTGCTAGAGAAAAAATTAAACAGCGCCTCACCAAACTTTGGGATTATGAAAAATACGGTATTCCTTTTAAAGAAGGCGATCGCTACTTTTATTTTAAAAATGATGGACTGCAAAACCAAAGTGTCCTTTACACCTTGAAAACCCTCGACGATCAACCCCAAGTTTTACTCGATCCCAATAAACTCTCAGAAGATGGCACTGTTGCTCTTTCGGGATTGTCGATTAGCGAGGATGGTAAACTTTTAGCTTATGGTCTATCCTCCTCCGGTTCTGATTGGCAAGAGTGGAAAGTACGCAATGTTGAAACTGGTGAAGACCTCCAAGACCACTTGAAGTGGATTAAATTTTCTGGTGCATCTTGGACACACGATAATCAAGGTTTTTTCTATAGTCGCTACGATGAACCAAATGAAAAAACTCGATTAGAAGATGTCAATTATTATCAAAAGCTTTACTATCATCAACTAGGTAAACCTCAATCAGAAGACGTTTTAATTTATCATCGTCCTGACCAAAAGGAATGGGGTTTTAGTGGTGGCGTTACTGAAGATGGACGCTATTTAATAATTTCAATTTGGCTAGGTACTGACTCTAAAAACTTGGTTTTTTCTAAAGATTTAACTAACCCTAATGCGGAAGTCGTAGAACTAATTAACCAATTTGAGGCAGATTACAGCTTTATCGACAATGATGATAGCGTTTTTTATTTTCGCACAGATTTAAATGCACCAAGGGGAAGAGTGATTGCGATTGACACGAAAAACTCTGCACCAGAAAATTGGCAAGAAATTATTCCCCAATCAGCAGAAACTTTGGAAAGTGTCGGTATACTTAATAATCAGTTCGTTGCAGATTACCTCAAAGATGCTCACAGTCAAATCAAAATTTTTGACCTCAAAGGTGCGTTTATTCGAGAGGTAGAACTACCCGGACTCGCTTCAGCCGGGGGCTTTGGGGGTAAGCGTTATGATACTGAAACTTTTTATAGTTTTACCAGCTTTACCATACCAGGCACTATTTATCGCTACGACATGGTAACAGGAAAAAGTGAGGTTTTCCGTCAACCACAGGTAGATTTTAATCCTGATGAGTACGAGACAAAACAAGTCTTTTATCACAGCCAAGATGGTACTAGAGTACCAATGTTTATTACCCATAAAAAGGGCATTAAATTAGATGGAAATAACCCTACTTATCTTTATGCTTATGGTGGTTTTAATGCTTCAATGACACCTGGCTTTTCTGTGAGTTTGTTGGTATGGATGGAAATGGGTGGTGTCTATGCTATGGCTAATATCCGCGGCGGTGGCGAATACGGCGAAGAATGGCATCAAGCAGGAATAAAGGATCAAAAGCAGAATGTCTTTGATGATTTTATTGCCGCTGCTGAGTGGTTGATTGCTAACAAGTATACTAAAACTGAGAAGCTAGCGATCGCAGGTGGTAGTAACGGCGGTTTATTAGTGGGTGCTTGTATAACGCAACGTCCCGATTTGTTTGGTGCAGCGTTACCAGCAGTCAGCGTCATGGATATGTTGCGGTTCCACAAATTTACCATCGGTTGGGCTTGGACTTCCGAATATGGTTCTGCGGATAATCCAGAAGAGTTTCCGGCGCTGTATGCTTATTCGCCATTACATAACATCAAACCAAACACAGCTTACCCAGCAACCTTAATTACCACAGCCGATCATGACGATCGCGTTGTCCCTGCTCATAGTTTCAAATTTGCTGCGGCTTTGCAAGAGGCTCACGCAGGTGATGCGCCAACGCTAATTAGAATTGAGACAAAAGCAGGACATGGTGCGGGTAAACCCACGGCTAAAATTATCGAAGAAGCCGCCGATAAATGGGCTTTTTTGGTACGTGCTTTAGATGTGAAATTTTAGTAACTTTGTCGGGTGGGCATTGCCTACCCTACGAGACTAAACTAACTACTGCCCTGACTAACTTCTCTGGCTCTACAGGTTTTGTAATGTGAGTTTGAAATCCTACCTGAAGCGCTCTTTGCCGGTCAATTTCTGCGGCATAAGCGGTTAGTGCGATCGCCCGAATATTTCCTCCCTGATTCGGTGGACGAGATCGAATCTGCTGCATCAGCATATAGCCGTCCATCTCAGGCATACCGATGTCACTCACTAGCACGTCAAAACTGAACTGCTCTAAAGCTTGCAAAGCTTCTAAGCCAGAAGCGACGGCTGTCACATTTGCCCCGCTTTGTGACAGCACAAATGCCTGAAATTCACGGGTATCTGGCTCATCATCCACCAGCAAAATTTGAACGCCGTCTAAAGGCACTTCTGCTTCTGTCTGGGTGTGGATTGGCTCGGATGCGTTGAGCTTTGCTCTTGCCTGCTGCATGAGGGGCAATTGGATGATGAAAGTTGCGCCTTGATTCTCACCCGGACTTTCTGCTGTCACCGTGCCCCCGTGCATTTCGACAATTTGCCGCACGATCGCTAGCCCCAATCCCAACCCGCCAAATTTGCGTGTGGTTGAGCCGTCTTCTTGGCGAAAATACTCAAATACATGAGGCAAAAACTGGGGATTGATGCCCTTGCCAGTATCGATTACCCGAATCTGAGCTAGCCCGTCGAGTTGCCGCAGTTTAATGGTCACTTGTCCGCTGTTGGGTGTAAACTTAACTGCATTGGTAAGCAAATTCCACATCACTTGTTGTAAGCGGGCTACATCGCCAGAAATCAAAGCGATCTCAGAGTCAAGATCGAGAGCGATCGCAATATTTTTTGCTTCTGCTGCCAAACGCACCGTTTCAACGGCGGCAGAAATCACAAAAGTCAAACTGACCGGAGCCGCTGTTAAGTTGAGTTTGCCCTGCATGATACGGGAGATGTCGAGCAAATCTTCGATTAGTTGCGTCTGTAGATTGGCATTGCGCTCAATAATTTTCAAGGCTTCAGCTCTACGAGCTTCGCTCAGTTTGCCGTTTTGTAGTAATTGCGTCCAGCCCAAGATCGGGTTGAGAGGCGATCGCAATTCATGGGACAGCACCGCCAAAAATTCATCTTTGATTCGGTTGGCGCGATCGGCTGCCTCTCTTGCGGCTTGTTCTTGCGCCAGCAATCGTTCCCGTTCAGTTTCAGCTTGCTTTTGCTTGGTGATATCACGTGAAATTGCCACAAGTTGGGTCACTTGCCCAGCAGTGTTCCGCACGGGCGTGATGATGCTATCCCACCACTTCGGTGTGCCCTTGTAAGTGGGAAGATAGCCTTGAAAATGGCCTGTATTGCCTGCTTTGGCGGCTGCGATCGCTGTTTTGGCATTTTCATAATCTTCACCTTGCCAAATATCTTGCCAGCAGGTGTTTAGAACGAGCGTCGGATCATCGACTTCCAATAAACATAACCCGCCTGTGCTGATATAGATAATTTCGCTATCGAGTGTCAAAACTTTAATGCAATCCTTGCTGCTTTCCAGAATGCGTTGCTTTAGCTCCTCACTGTCGCGCAAGGCTGCTTCAGCGCGGGCGCGTTCGATCAGCGGAGCGACACGCGCTGCAACGTTTTCCAGCAACAACATCTCATCCGCCGTCCAATGGCGCGGCTTGTCGGAACTGACTCCGATCGAAGCCACCCAACGCCCTTCACGGACAAACGGTGCAATGACGT
This sequence comes from Nostoc sp. DedQUE07, assembly GCF_034530975.2. Classification (NCBI taxonomy): domain Bacteria; kingdom Bacillati; phylum Cyanobacteriota; class Cyanophyceae; order Nostocales; family Nostocaceae; genus Nostoc; species Nostoc sp. DedQUE07. The sequence continues at coordinate 47,585 of NZ_JAVRCC020000013.1, forward strand.
AGGATTGCAGATTGATGAGCGTGTAATTGTCGGCGAAATCCTTTGTCCACGGATGTGTGTTCACGTCGTCAATCCCGAACGGTTGACTTGCCGCTGTTTCCCACCATTCCTTCGCACCGAAAAGGGTAAGGTCGTAAGTTCCGGCAAGGTCTGATCCGTCGAGCCGCCAATCGGGTAGAACCGTTACCTGTCTGCCGTCTGGCGTGACATCGAGATAGTAGCAGCGATGCCCGTTCAAAAACGTTCCGACTTCGCGCGTGACGATGCGGTTGATTTCCACTGCATCCGTCACCGTGCCGAGTCTTCGGCTTAACTCGGTCAAAAACTCCACTTGCCGTTCGGCTTGAATTTGCTCGGTAACATTCCTGAAATAAACGGTGATGCCGTTTGGGGCGGGGTAGGTGCGAACTTCGTACCAGCGATTATGATCTGGGTAAAACGCGGTAATTGACCCAGCCAGACGATGGTTCCGCCCGCCGTAGGCATCGCGCATGGTGCTCAAGTAGACCTGTGCCAACTCATTGCCAATCAGTCCTGGATACTCTTCCCACAAATTCTTGCCAACTAAATCGCCTGGAGTGCGATCGAGTAGTATTTCGGCAGATGGATTTATATAGGTAAACTGCCAATTCTCATCCAGTGCAAAGAAGGCTTCAGCGATACTCTCCAGAATATTCCGAGTCTGCTCCTCGCTTTGGCGCAAGGCTTGCTCTACCTGTTTGCGCTCAGTGATATCTCGCGTCACGCCTGCCACTGCTTCTACTGCGCCATTTATGTCCAAAAGTGGCACGAAAATATATTCATAGGTGCGTGTGCCGATTGCGCTAGTGTAGGGCGTTTCATCCTTGAGCAGCTGACGCGTGGCGATCGCCTGTTGAATCTGTTGCTGAAGTCGAGTTGCTAAATCGGTTGGATAATCTAGCTCAAAAAAGTTCTTTCCCAAAGCTTCATCCGAAGTTTTCTGCCAAAGATTGAGCAACGCTGGGCTGACATAGGTGAACCTTCCCGCCAAATCAAAGGTGTAAATAAAATCGGGAATTGCCGCAACAAGCGCGTCGAACTTCCGCAGTTGCCGTTCGAGTTCGGTGCGGCTGTCGCGTAATGCTGCTTCAGCACGGGCACGCTCGACGGCTGCCCACGTCTGCTCTGCTGTTTCCTCGACTCGTTTCACCTCGTCTTCCGTCCACTGGCGAGGGTTTGCCTGATGCACCGCCAGCAGAGCGACAAATCGATCTTTCTTAATTAGCGGCACATCAATATGCGCGGCAATATCGATTGATCGATACCTTGCCCGATCGCTGGCTGAGTATTTAGGGTAGTTTGCCACATCAGGAACGATCGCCGTTCGCCCTGTTCGATGATCGTCTGTCAGGTTGCGCCCAAAGTCTTCCAGATGGTACAGCCCGCTCAGTTCGGCAACGCCGTTCGTGTAGTTTTTATGAACGATAACCTCTTTGCCGCTCGGTAACACTTCAATGTAAATAACGCGGTTTGCGCCTAGAAACTCGCCCAGAACAAAGGCAGCGATCGCCTGAATCTCATTAGCGTCAGTCAGCAGGCGTAGCGCATTGGTGAGCTTGACTCGAAACGCATCGGCTTGGGCAGCTTGAGGCAAGGCATCTGTTGATGTGCGCTCCAGCAGATCGGATTCTAGCTGCTGGACTCGATCTAGTTCTGTTAACAGGATCTGCACAGCCGTTTTTAGACTGTCCGACCAAGTTTCGATGACCCCTAGTGGCGTTTGCGACCAATCGTGCGATCGCAACAATGCACCGATCTCGCCGCCACCAACAAAGAGGTTTTCAGCCTTGGTGCGATCGCTAGCCCATCCCTGGCGCTGTTGCATTTCCCGTTCTAAAGCCTTAACGATTAAATCATTAAATGATTCGCTACCTTCCTTGAGTTTCCTGGCTTTTGCAAGCAAGTCAGGCGGAAAACAGATTGTTAAGGCTTCGCGTTCCATAGCAATGAGTGTAACCAGATATGGATACCATTTATTGTATTCTGCCCATAGAATAGTACGACTGAGTTTGCTTCCACTCTCCTTATTTGCAATCAGGGGATGAGTTTTAATATTCATAGATGAGTTAAAATTCAATCACTCACTCTAGACAGATATTAACTATGAGATGGGAAGAAGTTTGCGAACACAAACAATTACAAGATTTACCCTTAAAAATTGAATTAAATCCTAAACAAATTAAACGGTAATTGTAGAGAATAGGGAAAAGAGCGATCGCCTAAATTACTTATTTTTAAAATATCTCTTAAAAGTATTGATAATTTTTAATTAAAGATTGAACAAAAATGAACTTTACTTAATTTAAATTATTATCTATTTCATAACTAATGCAATATCAAACTTAACAAAAGGTTAAGCGATAATGGTGAAGGCAAAAAATTATTTACCTTCACCCTCAATACGTTCGATTAAGGTTTTTTAATGAAAATTCTAGATTATTAAAGACGCGATAAATCACCCTCTCTACGAAGGAATAATTATTGTAGAGACGGCGATTCATCGCGTCTTGTCTTAACCGAACAGTATTACCGCTTTTCTCGATGCAAGCAAGAAGTTTAATATTTTTATCCTTCTTGTGTACTTAAAACGCGACAGCTTGAGCTGTACCAGTCAAATGGATTGTCGTATAAGTTTGTCTTTGCCCTTGGTTGAATTTAGGAATCACAGAAAACAGGTTTGTTGTTGTGATTCCCTTAGTTTCTACTGCGGCTGAGTTGCTTTTTCCAAGGTTTACACGGGGTAAGATCAAAGTAAACACGGTATTGCCAGTATCTACTGTCCTACGGATAGTTACAGTTACGAGTGTACCAATCTCTGTTTCTACAGTACGGATCTGATCGGTACCTTGAAAATTTAATGTCTGTTGCTTATCTTTATAGGTAAAAAGGGGCTTGCCAGTAAAGCTTGTCGTTGAGTAACTAATGCTGATATTCTTACCTTGAAACTGGTATAAGTTTGGTACTACTTCTGAGGCATTAGCTGATAATACAGGTATTGCTGTTAACAGCATACCTAATGTGAACGATCCAATCAAGTTTCTTGTTTGCATATCTAAAAAAGTTTTTGCTAGTTTGACCGAGATACTTACCCGAATGGGATGACAACAGGTATCAAACCAATTTTAAAAGTAGATATTACTACAATCGTGTAAAAAGAAACACATTGCAATGCTTGTTAATCTATTTGCAATAATTTCTAATATTCTGTAAAAGTTTTATCGCCGCACCTAATAACCCTTGGGTAGTTTTAAAAAATACACCCAGATATGCTATGGGCAAAAAAGTAGTACAGCAATAAGTTTATATATCATCTCCTTTGAGGGGATTTGATTTCATTTTCGTCTTATTCCCTCAATAACTAGCAACTTGAGTTAGATTTAAATTTTGAAATACCCTTTGGGGTTTTATTTTAAAATTGGAAATTTTGTATTGCTTATGAAACGGCGATCGTACATGATGCTTTTAGGATTTTTCCTCAGCCTTATTTTAACTATCGTGCCAATGGCTGGCAATTTCACTAATGCTGCAACGCCAACAGCAGTCACACCTGTCTCTGCTCTCTCATTCACCCAAGGAGTGCAAAAAACAGTATTAGACAACGGTTTAACGGTATTAACCAAGGAAGTTCATACTGCTCCCGTGGTGAGCGTGCAAGTTTGGTATAAAGTTGGTTCGCGCAACGAGGTTAAGGGAGAGAATGGTATTTCTCACCAGCTAGAACATTTAATGTTCAAAGGTACAAATGACCGTCCTGTACAGTTTGGACGGTTGTTTAGTGCTTTGGGTAGCCAGTTCAATGCTTTTACTAGTTATGACGAAACAGCTTACTTTGGCACAGTGCAGCGAGACAAATTAGAAGCACTGCTGACACTAGAAGCCGATCGCATGGAAAACTCCTTAATTGGGCCTGAACAACTCACCAGTGAAAAGCGGGTGGTGATCTCCGAGTTACAGGGATACGAAAATTCACCAGGTTATCGTCTGAGTCGGGCAGTGATGCGGGCTGCTTTCCCCAATCGAGCTTATGGTTTATCAGTGGGAGGCACAAAAGCCGATGTCGAGAAATTCACGCTGGAGCAGGTACGGAATTATTACCAAACCTACTACAGCCCAGAAAATGCCACGTTGGTGATTACCGGAGATTTTGCCACAAAACCTGCACTCAAAGTTGTCCAAGAAACTTTTGGAAAGTTATCGCAACGACCAAAAAAGAATACGGCAGTTGATAATGCAACCAGAGCACTCGATCGTTTCTTAGCATCTAATTCTATCGCTGACGCTTCCTCGTCTACCCCTGTTGCGAAAAAAGCACCGATTGTCCTCAAGCAACCTGGAAGTACAGCACTATTGCAAGTGGTGTATCCTTTGCCAGATATCAAACATCCTGATGTCCCGGCAATTGATTTGATGGATGCCATTCTTACAGGTGGACGTAGTTCTCGACTTTATCAGGCTTTGGTGGAATCTGGACTTGCTAGTTCAGTGAGTGGTGGTGCTGCTGAACTGATCGAACCGGGTTGGTATGAAATTGATGCTACGGCAGCTCCCGGTCAAGAGTTGGGGAAAATTGCCCAGGTACTCCAGGAATCTTTAGTAAAATTGCAACAGCAGCCTGTTACCTCAGAAGAGTTGAAGCGGGCGAAGACGCAACTGCAAGCCTCATATATTTTGGGTAATCAAGATATCACGAGTCAAGCTAATCAACTGGGATATAACCAAACGATCGCAGGGGATTATCATTTTATTGAAAGGTATCTGGCTGCGATCGCGAAAGTGACTCCTGCTCAAGTCCAGAAAGCAGCGAAAACTTACCTTAATCCGGCTCAACAAACCATCGGTTTCTTTGAGCCGACTCAACCAGATGGTAAACCAGGAACTTCTAGTGCTGGTTCTAGTCGCACGGTGGAAAATTTCAGCCCTGGTAAGCCTGTAGATCCAGCAGAACTAGCAAAATATTTGCCACCTGCCACATCAGAGACAGATTCAGCTAAACAATCACTACCAGAAGAGTTTACCTTAAAGAATGGTTTGAAGGTTCTGCTGTTGAGCGATCGCAATCTTCCCACTATTAACCTGAGCGGACAAATTGACGCTGGTGCTGAATTTGATGGCAATCAAAAAGCTGGATTAGCGAATCTAACTGCAAGCAACTTAATGAATGGGACGCAGACTAAAAATGCTCTGACCCTAGCAAAAACCTTAGAAGACCTGGGAGCCGGTTTGAGCTTCGGTGCTAGCCGTGAGGGAGTTAACGTCAGCGGTGAGGGACTTTCAGCAAATTTGCCAATATTAATTCAAACTCTGGCAGATGTGTTAGAAAACGCCACTTTCCCCGCAGATCAGTTAGAACTAAGTCGCCAAAGGGCATTGACAAGTCTGAAAGTTCAACTGGATGACCCTAGAGGTTTGGGAAGGCAAGTATTCCAACAGGCAATTTACCCTGAAAATCATCCATTCCACAGCTTTCCCACAGCCGATAGTTTAAAGACTATTACTCGTGATGATTTGCTTGGTTTCTACCAGACACACTACCGACCAGATACCACGACGATCGCTTTGGTGGGAGACTTTGATTCAGTTAAGGTAAAAGCTTTGCTAAATGAAGTGTTTGGTAAATGGCAAGCCACAGGTAAGCCACCTGTTCTCAAAATACCAACCGTACCATTTCCGCAAACTTTGACACAACTAAATAAAGTAATTCCCGGTAAAGCTGAGGCTGTCACCTACATCGGCTACAACGGCATCTCTCGGAAAGATCCGCGTTATTATGCGGCACTGGTGCTAAATCAAATTTTGGGTGGTGATACCTTAGCCAGCCGCTTGGGTACGGAAGTGCGCGATCGCCAAGGTTTAACCTACGGTATATATAGTGGTTTTGCCGCCGGGATTAATCCGGGGCCCTTCTTGATTCAAATGCAGACTGCTCCTCTTGATGCCCAAAAAGCGATCGCCAGTACTCTCGCTTTACTAAAACAGTTACGCGAGCAAGGAGTAACTGAGGCTGAATTAAACACGGCAAAACGCTCAATTACCAATAGCTACCCCGTGGATTTAGCTAATCCTAGTGATGTATCAAGCATCATTTTGGATAATGCTGTTTTAGGGCTTTCACGGTCAGAAATCCGAGAGTTTCCTCGACGGATTCAAGCAGTCACTATGGCTAATATGCAACAGGCAATTGAAGATTTAATTAAGCCAGAAAATCTGGTGATTGTCACCGCCGGGCCTGGAGATAGTGTAACCAAGGGTAGCTAATTATTTCAGAGAAATAACAATCCTATCTAATTGGTAAAAATCGCAATAACAAGATCCCCAACTTCTTTAAGAAGTCGGGGATTTCATTGTTTACGAATGATTTAGTAGGATGGCTAATATCACCTTCTTACTTTCTGCCTCCTGCCTCCTGCCCCCTGCCTTCTGCCTCCTGCCTCATTCAAATTGAATAAGACACTGGAAAGGACTTTGCATCCTTTGGCTTCACATACACTCGCTGTAGAGGTTCTAACTTTAAGTCATTAAAGCGATCGCGTGTTAAATGCGCCATCACTACTTGCCCGTCATCGAAAGTTAATTCCACCTGAATTTCCCAACCCAAATGTATTAATCGGCTTACTGTTGCAGCCGTAGTCGTACCGTTAGCAGTCTTTTCTAAAATCACATCTTGCGGACGCAAAAAGACTTGTGGGTGTGGCGCATCAAACCCGCTACTTTGAAAAATCTTTGAAGAGCTGGGTAATACATTCACCGGGCCGATGAAGCTCATTACAAATGCGGTGGCGGGATTATCATAAATTTCTGCTGGTGTCCCTACCTGTTCCACACGTCCTTTATTCATCACCACAACCTCATCGGAGACTTCCATTGCTTCCTCTTGGTCATGTGTAACGAAAACTGTGGTAACATGAACCTCATCATGGAGGCGGCGTAACCATGCCCGTAAGTCTTTGCGAACTTTAGCATCAAGTGCGCCAAAGGGTTCATCTAGCAATAAAACTTCCGGTTCTACTGCCAATGCCCTTGCTAAAGCTACCCGTTGTCTTTGACCACCAGAAAGTTGTGATGGATAGCGATCGCCTAATCCAGTCAATTGCACCAATTCGAGTAACTGTTCTACCCGTCCTTTAATCCTCTTTGGCTGTGCCTTACGAATTTCTAAGCCAAAGGCAATATTTTGCTTAACTGTCAGATGCTTGAATAGGGCGTAGTGCTGAAATACAAACCCAATATTTCGCTGTTGCACACTTTGGTATGTAGCGTCCTTACCGGTAAGCAGGATTTTGCCGCTATCTGGCATTTCTAAACCTGAAATTAACCGTAGTAGCGTAGATTTACCCGATCCCGATGGCCCAAGTAATGCAACTAGCGAACCACTCTTAATTTCTAGGTTAACCTCATCAACTGCCTTGAAACTCCCGAATTGTTTGGAGACGTTCTCAACTACTATACCCACTGCTACTATAACCTCTGCAACTAAATCTACAGATCCTTGGTAGGATTACTGTGTCCTACATATACCATACATTGTTATTTATGGATGAACAAGATTTAGCTACCGCAACTGCCGCAATCGAGGAAGCTACAGTCAGCACCACTGCAATCTAGGGAACTACAATCAGCAGCACCACAATCTAGGGAACCACAATCGGGTGTTATGCTAACGATCTCGACACAATTACAGCCCAAATCGGCACAATCAAAACAGTTGGTATTGTCGCTACTAATAAATGAAGATTTTTGAGCAACTTTACCAGATGCTTGTCGTTGTTGTATGTCTGCTTCATCCTGTATGGATTCTTCTGAGTTCTCGCTCTGCATTCGCAAAATTTGGTTGGCTTGCTTGCAAGCTTGAAATCGTTCGCGGGAATTAACAAAAGCTGCTTTTAACCCTTTCTTGGCAACTACCTGCTTAATGTGTTGAGAGCAAGATTCGCCGCCATATAGTATTCTGTGGGCACAAGCAAAACCTTTGTGTGGAGAAATATGTTTTTGATATCCATTAATTGCGGCAGTACTAAGTTGTCTAGTAAAAGAATCGAATAAGGAAATTTGCATATTTTATAACTGGGGCATTGGGCATTGGCACTAACCAATATTCTTTAGTACTTAGGCAAAAGCTTTCTAAAACTCTTATTTTTGTGCGTTCTACCCTGCGGGAAGCCGCTCTGCATCTATGCAGTTCGTTTTTCATGATTTTACGTAAGTCCTGTTCTTCATTCTTCCCAATACTCAATACCAAATACTCAATACCCCAATGCCCCATGCCCCATGCCCCATGCCCAATGCCCAATCCCCCAGGTTCAATTCGTATCGAAACATTAAGGAATATTGCATTTAAGCAGAAACCTGGAGGTAAAGCGCCAAATCACCCAAAAGACCGTGGTAGTATGCTCTCGGTAAATGTGAAGATTGGGAGAAAGACCTTTGACACTACGGGTTGCTGTTATTGGGTCAGGCCCTGCTGGTTCATCTGCCGCTGAAACACTGGCAGCCTCTGGGATTGAAACCTACCTGTTTGAGCGGAAGCTAGACAATGCAAAGCCTTGTGGGGGCGCAATTCCCCTGTGTATGGTGAGTGAATTTGACTTACCACCAGAGATTATCGATCGCCGGGTACGGAAGATGAAAATGATTTCGCCTTCCAATCGCGAGGTTGATATCAATCTGGTAAATGAAGATGAATATATAGGAATGTGCCGCCGGGAAGTGCTAGATGGCTTTTTGCGCGATCGCGCGGCAAAAGTCGGCGCAAATTTAATTAATGCAACTGTTCATAAACTCGATATACCAGGAAACAATACCGATCCCTATACGATTCATTACATTGACCACACAGATGGTATATCACAGGGTATTGCCAAAACTCTGAAAGTGGATCTGATTATTGGGGCAGATGGGGCTAATTCCCGCGTTGCCAAAGAAATGGACGCTGGAGATTACAATTATGCGATCGCCTTCCAAGAGCGGATTCGCTTACCCGAAGACAAAATGGCCTACTATAACGACCTCGCCGAAATGTATGTCGGTGATGACGTTTCTACTGACTTCTACGCTTGGGTTTTCCCCAAATATGACCACGTAGCTGTCGGTACTGGCACAATGCACATCAATAAAGCCAGCATCAAACAGTTACAAGCTGGTATCCGCGCCCGTGCTTCCGAGAAGCTAGCTGGCGGTAAAATCATCAAAGTCGAAGCCCACCCAATTCCCGAACATCCCCGTCCCCGTCGTGTCGTCGGTCGCATTGCTTTGGTGGGAGATGCTGCTGGTTATGTTACCAAGTCCTCTGGTGAAGGTATTTATTTTGCCGCTAAGTCTGGGCGGATGTGTGCCGAAACCATTGTGGAAGCATCTAACAGTGGTAGCCGTATTCCTACAGAAGGCGACCTCAAGGTTTACCTAAAACGTTGGGATAAAAGATACGGACTCACTTACAAGGTGCTGGACATTCTGCAAACCGTATTCTATCGTTCTGACGCCACCCGCGAAGCCTTTGTGGAAATGTGCGATGACCTCGATGTACAACGGCTAACATTTGATAGCTATCTGTATAAGACTGTTGTCCCAGCTAATCCCATCACCCAATTGAAGATTACTGCTAAAACCATTGGTAGTCTAATTCGGGGTAATGCCCTTGCACCTTAATTGAGTGGCACTTCCAACAAAGAAATTACTCAATTTTGTGGGGTGGACATCCTGCACGCTCATGAATCAGGGCGGGCAAGATGCCCACCCCACAATATATGTTTCCGAAGGGTAGCAACTGGCGCAACCCAGAGAGAAAAAAGAGATTTTACGAGTCACCTTGAAAGGGTTAGTTTTCAATGTTCTAGATAGCACAACTCTTTACTTAGTACAGTTTTGCGTAAAGTGTAGCGTTTTTAATGCAAGCCGACGCATTAACAATGCAAGCCGACGCATTAACAATACAAGCCGATGTATTAACAAGGCGGCCGACGCATTAACAATGCAAGCCGATGTATTAACAAGGCGGCCGACGCATTAACAATACAAGCCGATGTATAAGCCGACGCATTAACAAGGCGGCCGACGCATTGTCATTGGAGGGTATTGCCGAATTTAATTCGCTATGAATTAATGAAATGTTGTACTTAGTTAGTAAAGAAGGCAAATCATGCAACTACATCGATTCGATAACATTCAGGAATAGTGGATATCTCAGACTGGCAACTGAAGGCGATCGCTCCAATTAAATTACTTTGGTGAGAGTTTTGGCAAACCTCCTCTAATTTGTCACACTTGGGGGGAGATTAAGTATGCTGTATTCTGAACTTCAGCGATAAATTGCTTTTTGAATAAATGCTTAATTTTATTTCCTATTTGTTTTTAGCTCAAGCATCGCCTTCTCCTCCACCGCAGGAAATCTTCGTTCCCCAACAAACAAGACCTTTAACAGGATATCTTGACGAAGTACCAGTATTTAATAGTAATAATCCAGAAGTAGTTAAAAGTGAAGGAATTCTGCTTTCTACATTTCCTCCTCAAGGCAAAAAATTCCCCAGCGCCCACCTAAACTTTCCATTTCAGGGAAGGTTTGATTTATTTTCTCACCATATTGCTAGAGCGATTGAGACACCAGATGATTTGCGGACTCTTTATTTGGGAGTGATTGTTTACAATCCCAGCGATCGCTCTGCAACTGTCAACATTTTGCAAGCAGCTAGTTATGTGAGTCAACCTGATGCACCTTTTGTCAAGCTGCCTTCTATGCTGTCAAATAATTCGGGAAACATTTATGCAGGGCCAGGCGATCGCGTCATGAATGATGTGCTGCGAGTCAGACGACAAGGATGGCCGGCCCAGTTGGTAATTCCACCAAAACAAAGCCGGATGTTAATGAATCATCCAATTCCAGTGCGGACTTTAACGCCGCCATTGAATGGACGTTCTACTTTGTTACGTTTGTATAGCGATCGTCCTGTTTATCTGGCGAACCTGGCCATGTTTGCCAAACCCAATCCCGATGGTAGCGAACGAGCGCCTACTTTAGAAGAATGGGAGAATTTATTAGAAAATGGTGATTTTGCTGGGCCCCGCGAATCTGCTCCCAGTCCTCCAGATAAGCTTGCAGGGGCAACAGAAATTTACGGACGGGTAGCGGGAGTAGCTGTTGGCTCTCGTTGGCAAGCACAAGTTACCGACTCTAATAGTTCATACCTGACAATTCCCGAATCAGGACAAGCTTTTTCCTACGGTTTAAGTACCCTTTTGGCTGGCAAAATGGGTACTGGACAAAACCAAACTGCTAAACTCGTAGCGCGCTATCCTGGTACTGCTTACAAAGCTCACGGCAACTACGGCATTGAATACAACATCTCTCTACCATTATTCAACAATACGGATAAGCCGCAAACTATAAATGTACTTTTTCAAACGCCTATAAAAGAAGATGAGTTAAGTAAACCAGGGCTTCGCTTTTTTTCACCACCCGCACCAGCTGTCTTTTTCCGAGGCACTGTTCGTATTCGCTACAATGACGATAATGGCTTACCCAGAACTCAATATTGGCATTTAGTTCAACAACGGGGACAGATGGGAGAACCGCTGGCTCAATTAAAAATATCTCCTGGGCAGCGCCGACTAGTAGAAGTGGATTTTCTCTACCCACCTGATGCTACGCCCCCTCAAATGTTGACAATCCAAACTGTAGATCAAAATTAACAATTTAAAATTCCAGAAGTATTGTATGGAATACAAGTCTTGAGTTGAGTGCAATTTCTGATAAAACAGATGTTGTTCTTAATCTACTGGGGCAAAATAGAAAACATGACGATTGAATCCAATTCCTCTAATCTACCAACCCCAGAACCAGGCCCCGAAAACGATTCGCAACCAGATGACTTTGACGGTGGTGCAAATGAGAATAACCTAGCCTCAGAAGCACTAGCGACACAACAAGCACTAGCAGCAATTGGGTCTTTGCAATCTTCGCAACATACAACTGCTTTACAACAAGCCCGTTCTGACTTCAAGCAACCCATTAGCAAGCAATTTACAGTTAAGCCGAGGGCATTGCTGATTATTCTAATCGCGATCGCCATTACCTTCACTGGGATTATCCTCAATAATTGGATCGTCGGCATTATCGGAACACTGATGGCTTTGCTACTATCCCTGGCGATATTATTGCCTTGGTTGCAAGAAGTTTTAGACGAATGGTTTTCACCCCAAGAACGTACCCTGTTTGTGGCCTTTTTGGGACTAATAGTAGCCATTATCGGCACGATCAGGTTCACAGGTGTAGGCGATCGCTTGCTGCTTTTAGGACGCCAGATTAACTGGGAAACTGCTGGTAGCCTCGCAGAATGGTTTGGCGCTTTGGGGCAAATTCTGATCGCCATCATTGCCGTTTACGTAGCATGGCGACAATATGTTATTTCCAAAGACTTGACAATTCAGCAAAATATGCTGACAGTTCAGCAAAATATCATCACCCAGCAACAGACAATTGATTCCTACTTCCAAGGCGTTTCCGACTTGGTATTAGATGAAGAAGGATTATTAGAAGATTGGCCCCAAGAAAGAGCGATCGCTGAAGGACGCACTGCGGCAATTTTAAGTAGTGTCGATGGTAGTGGGAAAGCGAAAATTCTCCGTTTTTTGTCACGTTCCAAGTTGCTGTCGCCCCTAAAACGCGATCGCTTATTAGGTCGAGCCATTCTTGATGGAACTGGCGGATATGCAGAAGACCGCCTCGAAGGTGTGCGCGTCATCGATTTAGGCGTAATGCTAGCCGCAGCAGACCTTTCTGGTACTGATTTACGTTGGACTGATCTGAGCGAAGCTAATCTTGTCCGCGCCAATCTGAGCGGTTGCGATCTAGTAAAAGCCAACCTCTCCCGCACAATTTTATATGGTGCGAATCTCAATGATGCTGACATCAACGGGATTCGCCTATTCTATGGTGTAGTAGATAAAGCCTCACCCCGCAGCCGCACCCAACCACCAGATTATGAAACCGGCGAACAAACCGGCGCTGTGGTAGAAAATGCCGATTTCAGCAACGTACAACGAATGTCTGAGTCTACACGTAACTACTGTTGCACTTGGGGTGGCGAGAAAACTAGAGGTACTATTCCTGGTGGTTGTGAAGGTATTCCTAATAAGTTGGGAAGATAGTGACAGCAAAATCTAGAATTCAGGAGTAAAACACCCTTTAGGGACTGACAAAAAATAAAATATACAAGCAATATTAACAATTCAAAATTCAAAATTCAAAATTAAAGACATTTTCAGACGGGGATTTAAACCCCATCTGAAACTGACCGGAGGCGGAGTGGTTTTACTCCTAAATTCTGAATTCAGAATTTAGGAGTAAATAGTTATCCTGGCAAAAGAGTATCATATTGTACAAAAATTATTGACATTGCTTACAAGTATTAATTTGCTTGAAAAAGTTTAGATAAAATGCCAGCATTCTAGAAATTTGATTGCTATATTAGATTAAATAACTATTCTGGCAAGGGTTTAAAAGCTGTGCGGGATGATTTACAGGGATTGGAAATTAGTCAGAACGATCTGCAAAAGCTGACTAATTTACCTGTCAATGAGAAACTTATAATCATTACAAATCCTCTCAAGAGATTAGTAAATGTATATATACAAAAACTTCAAAGCTCTGAAGGAGCAACTGTAGTTTTTATTGGATTTTCTACATTTCTTTTTGTCTATATTTTATTCGATCTAATTATTAAAATGTTTGTGACGTGGATAACAATTCCATCATGGATATTATTATTTTTTTTAGGACTTTGGGTTGGCGGTCTGACGCAAAGTATTTTGTATTTTATCTGGAAAAGTAAAAGTAAGCTAGTTAAAGCTAATATGACAAAATCTCTGCAAATCCTGTTAAACGAGGTTAATAGATATAATACTGTTATTAGAGTTATAGATATTAATGACCAAATAGAAGAAGCTGGTAATCCAGAAGTGATTATCAAGGAAAGAGAGGATGTAATCGAAGCGCTTAAACTTACCAAAACTGATTTAGTTCGCGCTTTGAAGACAGAAAGGATTTTGAGAGAAAATAAGAATTTTATCCTCAGTAATACAGAACTATTTGTCAACAATTTAGCAACTTTAACAGCGATGCAAGTAACAGAGGAGGCTACTGAACATGGAAGGTTACTCAATGAAGCATTACAAATTGCATTAGATGTGCAATACGAAATGAAAAGATTACAGACTCAACGTTAAGATAATTTGTAATTAAGTTTTGTAATAGGAATTTAGAAAGCACTCGTAAATTCACTCGGTACTCAGTAAGAGTTAGAGAAAGCGTAGATGCTACTGATAAATCCATAGAGGTTGCTGGGTGAGTTGGCTTCCAGTCTGCTAGTAAAATATTCTCAATGGCTTTTTTCCATAATCTTTCCCACGGTTGCAATCCCCGGTCTAACATAAAGAATAATCGTAAAGCGATCGCTTATCCGTATGGACTGGAAAGAAATTAGAGGAAACTGGGTAATCATTCCCCAAAATCCCATAGGTATCGTTCATTTTTTAGGAGGTGCATTTGTCGCCACTGCACCGCACATCACTTATCGCTGGTTACTCGAACAACTGGCAAGTAAAGGCTACGTTGTAATTGCTACGCCTTTCGTCAATACATTGGATCATACTGCGATCGCCAAATCTGTGCTGTTAAACTTTGACCGCACCCTCGAACGATTGCATGATTCTAGGGCATTACGCAAGCTTTACTTTCCCATCTACGGCGTTGGACACAGTATGGGCTGTAAACTCCACTTGCTGATTGGTAGCCTGTTTAAAGTAGAACGTGCAGGGAATATTTTAATATCCTTCAACAACTACGCCGCTAAAGAAGCTATCCCTCTAGTAGAGCAGTTCAATTCTACTTTGAAAATCGAATTTACCCCTTCGCCGTTGGAAACTAACAAACTTGTCCAAGAACATTACAATGTCCGGCGCAATTTATTAATAAAATTTAGTAATGACACCATCGATCAATCGGCAGCTTTAACCAAAATCTTACAAGAACGTTTTGATGAGATGGTGACAGCACAAACGTTACCAGGAAGTCATACAACACCTTTGGGTCAAGATATTAAATGGCAAACGGGAACATCTTTTACCCCCTTTGATGCTTTAGGGCAATGGTTCAAACAAGAAGCATACCGTGACTTAAACCAGTTAAAAAGCAATATTCTTTTATGGCTAAATCCTTTGGGAACACCATAATATTTATGACTGTTAAATAGTCGTAAATTCGATCGGTAAATAGAAATGAGTTATAGTGCTTTTAATTTGAGTTTAATAAAGACCAAATCCTCAATTTCTTAAGCCTGTTGCTACAACGAAGGGTACTCTCTCTTTCTTTTTAAGAGAGAGGAATCAAAACATATTGCATACATAGATATGTAACGACTACTTTAAGAGTTCTCCGTTGCGCTAGCGTCTCCCCTTCTCCCAAAGGGAGAGGCTAACGCCAAGAGAGAAGCAAGCAGTATCCGCAAGGTACAATAGCACTATAGCAGCATTTCTATATTGATATTACTAGCTTATTAGCTGACATCATATTTTTATTTTAGATTTTGGCAAAAAATTATTAATGAGTGTTTTCAACAAATTTATATGTTTCAAATACTAATAATTGATGACGACTATTCAATAAAAATACTCCTGAAAAGGATGTTGGAAAAACAGGGTTATGAAGTAGTTACTGCCAGTAGCGGTGAAGAAGGAATAGAAAAGGCACTAGCTTATCGTCCAGCACTAATTATTTGTGATTGGATCATGCCAGGGTTGAATGGTCTGGAAGTTTGCCACCACATTAAGACAGACCCCAAATTTTTCACCACATTTTTTATTTTATTAACATCCTTAGATTCCGTTGCCGATTGCGTCAAAGGTCTAGACGCTGGTGCTGATGATTTTATCTCTAAACCTATTGAGCATAATGAATTACAAGCACGGGTAAGAGCAGGATTACGCCTGCATCAGTTGAGTAGAGATTTGCAGGCTCAAAAGTTGCTTCTAGAATCAGAAATGTCAGAAGCAGCAGAATATGTGCGATCGCTGCTACCTCCTTCTATGGCTGAACCCTTCAATATAAATTTTCGATTCATTCCCTCACGACAACTCGGCGGTGACTGTTTCGATTACTATTGGCTCGATGATGACTATCTGGCAATTTACCTACTCGATACTGCCGGACATGGACTCAAAGCTACTCTTCCTTCTGTTTCAGTGCTGAATTTGCTGCGTTCCCGTGCGCTCAAAGGTCTTGATTACTATCAACCTAGTGATGTATTGAAGGCTTTAAATGACACTTTTCAGATGAATTATCAAAATGATAAATACTTTACGATTTGGTACGGAGTTTACAACCGAATCAACCGCCAGTTAATTTATGCTAGTGCAGGTCATCCACCAGCAGTTTTAGTAACCGGCACATCTCCAAGAAAGTCTGAAGTTCAACTCCTAAAAACCCCTGGTATGCCAGTTGGCATGTTTCCAGAGGCAAAATATGTTGATGGGTTTTGCAATATTGAAAAATTCAGTACCCTTTATATTTTTAGTGATGGCGCTTATGAAATAACTAAATCAGACGGCACACTTTGGAGTTTGGATGCTTTTATTCAGCTACTGGTTAGCTTACAAGGTTCTGTTGATAGCCAACTCGATCGCGTACTCAGTTATTTAATAGCTCTGAACTCCAAAGATGCTTTTGATGATGATTTATCTATTTTGCAAATGAAGTTTGATTAATTACGTATTAGAGACTAAAACCTGATTAAATGCATCTTGGCTGGGAAATATTTCAAATACTTTATCCATATTAGTCAGTTCAAATAATATTCTGACTTGCTCATTAATTGAACAGAGAACAAGCTTAATATCTGCGGCTCGCAAGGTTTTAAAAGCTAATACTAAAGCTCCCAAACCCGAACTATCCATAAACGTTACATCTTTAAAATCAACTAACACAATTTTCGCACCACTTTCTAGAATATTTGTGATATTTTGTCGAAAGTCTTGTGAAGTTGTGGCATTCAAATTACCACTGAGCTTAATAACTTTTACTTGCTCTCTCATAATTATGTCACTCTGACTTATGTAAATAATACTCTGATTTCGCTATTATAGAACATTTAAAAATGCTTGTAAAATAAAATTTAAGATTAAATATTGATTAATAATTGATAATTAATCGGGATAGAGAAAGATTAATTATAAAAATTTGAATCTATTTTTTTGTAATTAAAAAAATTATTAGCTTAATTATGTATAGTTTTTTTACTATAAATAGACCAACTATAAATCAACCAGCTAAGTAAGTTGTCACGATCGACAACTGGTATATTTAGTTTTGTAAAGATGTTAAAATGACCAATCTATAAGCAGTTCGTTGATTTGATGTTCTATCATGTATGTTGATTTTTGAACGCCGACTTACTTGCATCTTCTCGATTTAAATATATACTTACTTACATACAAGCTGAAGTTACTGCTTTTCAGATTATTTCCCAAAGATTTTTGCAAAACTGAAATTCTCCAATAAATCTCACGATCGTAGCTGTCATTAAGCAATTCAAAATTCCAACAGTCTGAACTACACTTACGTATAGCTAAACCTAGTCCAGCAGCAGCTTTTCCTCCGTGAGTATTTATGATAGTAACTAGGATCTACATTTATTTATGTCCAATTACTTACATAATTGAAAAAATTTACCTCTGGACTACCGCTCTAGAGCCAAAAATTTAGGTTTAAACAGCGCCAAGCAAGCTAGAACCGACACCAAGGCTTTAAAAGAAGTTTTCTCGAAGGCATCGCCTTTGCTATTTTAGTATTCCCAATATCTGTCATTTATCGACAAATAATACAAAAAGTAAAGAGTTATGAATTTGTTACTCCTGTACAGACGCGATTAATCGCGTCTCTACTGCTCACGCCCTCAAACAGGACTCACTTTGGCTCTGTGAAGCAGCTTCTCACCTTGAAGGTAGCCAGTGTAGCGTATTTTGACTGTTTCTCCAGGTTGTGCAGTTCCCTCCAGCAATTGGTGCAGTTGGGGATCGTAAGGTAATTCTGCTCCCACAGGGGCGATCGCTTCTACTCCCCACGCCTGTAACAGCTTTTCTAGGGGTTTCTGCACCAAGGGTACTATTTTGACTGCTGCTAGCTGAGGATTCTCCTGCGCTTTCTGTGCTGCTGTTGGCCATTGCAATAATAAAGACTCCAGCAGTTGCAAACTCGACTGCTGGAGTTCTTGTAGTAATATTTCTCGCTGTTGTTCTAATTGAAGCTGCGAGCGATCGTACTCTCTTCTTAAATCTGTAATTTCTTGTAACAATTCCTGAGTAGGCGCTGTTTTCTCGTGTAATAACTCTACGGTTGAAAAAGTTGCGATTAATTCATTCAATGGCATCTGTAGCACTGGCGAAAGCTTAAGCAGCACATCTACCCGCATCTGCTCTAACTTTCCTTGGCGTAAGCGTAAAAGTTGACGCTCTGAGACGCCAGCAGCGCGACTCAGACCTTTAAAACTAGAAATACCTACCTGTTGCATTAAATCTTGCAACTTTTGGGAATGGAGCATTGGGGCATGGGGCATTGGGAATGGGGCATTGGGAATGGGGCATTGGCGATTAAGTTTTTTCTCTGTTCCCTATTCCCTATGCCCTATTCCCTAATTCCTATTCTTCCAGTAAACTTCTCAACATCCAAGCTGTCTTTTCGTGTACTTGCATCCGCTGAGTCAATAAATCGGCGGTAGGTTCGTCGTTAACTTCCTCTATCACCGGGAAAATAGACCGTGCAGTTCTGACTACGGCTTCTTGTCCTTCCACAAGTTCGCGAATCATCTCCACAGCTTTAGGAACTCCGGGAGTTTCTGGAATCGAACTCAGTTTGGCATATTCGCTGTAGGTTCCTGGTGCAGGATAGCCAAGCGCTCTAATTCTTTCGGCTATTAAATCAACTGCTAAGGCTAATTCTGTATACTGGGTTTCAAACATCAAATGCAATGTTTGAAACATCGGCCCCGTTACATTCCAATGGAAGTTATGAGTTTTCAGATACAGTGTATAAGTGTCAGCTAACAGGTGAGATAAGCCATCGGCAATTTTAGCCCTACTCGCCTCGTCAATGCCGATATTTACATTTTTGACTGTTACTTTCGATGACATAATTTTCTCCTAATTAGGTTATATGTAATGGGGGATTGGAAATTGGGTATAGGAAAGAGGACTTAGGGACAAGGAGAATTGGGGACAAGGGGAAAGACTTGATTGTAAGTTCTAAACTTTTGTCACCTTGTCCCCCTTGTCTCCTTGTCTCCTCTGCTCCCCTGCTCCTTATTCCCCACTCCCATTTTCTATGCCAAGTGCATCTTCAAAACGCTACGGGGTGCTTTACGAACTCTGGCTAAAACGGTTTCCTTGCCTAAACGCTGGCAAGCTTCATACCGATGGCAACCAGAAAAGCCATAATATTGTCCATCTACTTCTAGGACATCAATAGGTTCTTGCTGCCCAATCTCCGCAATCGATTCCATTAAGGCTTGTACTTTATTTGGATCGTTTGTACGCGGCAATGGCCGTTTTATCTGATTTAATGGAATTTCTTGGACTTTTACCATAAAAAGTTTATCCAACTAATTCTGTTTTTTGTCTCTATATAAATCATAGTCATTATGACTTCGTTTTGCAACTAGTATTTAGGGCAAAATTGGTAATGGTATCATTGGAGCATTCATGCGACAAAAAAACCGCACTACAAAGCAATTGGAAAATCAGCTCCAACGACGCATTAAGGGGCAGAAGACCCTTGAGTACTCGCTATCGCTTCCCTATCAGGTAGCCATGAAATTTTCGTTTTGGCGTTTTCCCCACGCTGTGCTTACAACATTTTGTCTATTGGGACTGACTGCTGCATCAGGGCCTGAGAGCAACATCCAGGATATAGAACTGAAAATTGGAATTGTGCAAAGATTTGGCGCCGAAGCCACAGCCAAGCTGCAACTGGAACCCATAAAAGGCGATCGCTTAAAGCTAAAATTTCAAGTGGGCAATAAGCAGCAAGTCCTGTTTACGAAAAATCCTGTAAAGCTGGAAACAGTTATGCAAGCTTTACCCCAGTCAGCAGTCGAAGAAGTAGTAGTTTTGGGCACATACCGCACTTTTGAAACTGCGGAAGACAGTGCTAATAAATGGCGTACTCAGGGAATGGAAGTGGAAATAGCCCAGCCAGAACGCTGGCAGGTTTGGGCTAAACGAGATGTTTACAGCACCCCTTTACTGCGACGCTTGTTATTACAAAACATCCAAGCTTCTACTAAAGAAAAAGTATATCTTGATACTAAAGTTTTGAAGCAAGTGCCGCGAGTGAGTTGGGTGGTGGATGGTAATCGCTATAGCCCAAATAACTTGGAAATTAGCACTGATAAAAACTTAATTCGGGTAAATAAAACCGAAAAACAAGAGTTTGCTCGTCTTTATGCCGGTCGAATGAATTTGCAGCCAAATGCTTATGGCACATATACTCTAGTTAATCAAGTACCTTTAGAAACTTATTTGCGTGGGGTTGTGCCTTACGAAATAGGAACAGATGCACCAAAAGCGGCGCTGGAAGCCCAGGCAATTCTTGCCCGGACTTATGCTTTGAGAAATTTACGTAGGTTTGCCGCAGATAACTATCAGTTGTGTGCTGATACTCACTGCCAAGTTTATTATGGGTTGAAGGGAGCAGCAGCCAAAACAGACCAGGCGATCGCCTCAACTAAGGGTAAAGTACTAACTTATAAAAATGAACTCGTAGACGCCCTGTATTCTTCTACCACTGGTGGCGTCACCGCTTCCTTTAGCGATGTCTGGAATGGCGAAGATCGTCCCTATCTGCGTCCTGTACTGGATGCTCCGACTAATTTTTGGGACTTGTCTAAGCAGAATTTAGCAAATGAAAAGAATTTTCAGAAATTTATTAATACGCAACAAGGATTTAATGAAAGCAAGTGGGATATGTTTCGTTGGCATAAGGAAACGCCTTTAAAAGATATTATCAAGGACTTGCAGAAGTTTTTACTCGTGAAAAACAGTCCCCATGCCAAATTTAAGACAATTCAGGCTATGGCAGTATTGGAGCGCAGCCAGAGTGGACGTATCCTGCAACTTGCGGTTAAAACCGATCGCAGTACCTTTATTTTGTACAAAGACGAAGTTCGCAGTGCTTTTGCCGCTCCTACAAGTACGCTTTTTTACATCGAACCCCTGAACAAAGGCAAACCAGAACTCTGGGGATACGCTTTTATTGGTGGTGGATTAGGACATGGAGTCGGCTTGAGTCAAACTGGCGCTCAAAATTTAGCTAAACTAGGTTGGTCAAGTCCAAAAATTCTCCAATTTTACTATCCTGGTACTCAGATTCAAATTCTCAACAAAGAGACTAAGCTTTAAGCTTATTGGCATTCAAGTTGCATTTTTCGCTAGGAGTCGGGAGTTAAGAAGAGGCAAAAAATAGAGAGGAAACTCCATACTTAAAAAATTAAGCAGGAACACAACATTTACTGCGTTCCTGCCCACCATAAAATTAGACTTTTTTCAAAGTCGCCTTCAGAGGTACACACGGCATTGCATTGCAAGGGTGTTAACTCTAGATATCCTGTTTGTATTTTGTCAACATTAGTAACTCTTGCAAGAGGTTTATGTTTGAGTTGTTTAACTCTTAGTAAAGGTCTTCTTCTTTGTGAGTTTCGATAGTTAAATCAGAGGTTGGGTAGGCGACACAAGTCAGTACATATCCTTTCTCTATTTGTTCATCATCTAAGAATGACTGGTCACTCTGATCGACAGTACCCTTGATGATTTTACCTGCACAGGTCGAGCAAGCACCAGCGCGGCAAGAATAAGGCAAGTCAAGACCACCTTCTTCAGCAGCATCTAGAATATAGGTATCGTCATCAACGTCAATTGTTGTGTTAAGTCCTTCAGCCTCGTTGATTAGTGTCACTTTATAACTTGGCATTGAGAAATCCTCTCTTTTACAAACGGCAGTATAAGTTATCTTAAGGCAAAGGTCACGGCTGTTCTGTGGAATTAGCCGTTGGTTCAAATTTGCTTCAATTCTGATACTACGAGAAAAATTAAACGATGTAACTGGAAATTGAACCCGATTAGTAATGAAATTTAGTTACTTAATCCCGATAAGTTTTCTTTATATTATTTTCGACCCTAGCCAGGTTGTGATTAAAAAAAATTATATAAACAAAACGTAAACATGAGTAAGGTTAATGTTACCGAGATTTTGTAGAACTTACGTAGAAGAGATTCACCAGCTCCTTTAAAAAATAGGGCTGTTTCATTTTCTAATCTGATTTAAATGCGCCCGTTATAACAGTAGAGATATTATTTTTATTTTGCCATTTTTTTGTTCATTATTATATTGACAAATGTCTGACATTATGAATAAAAAAGGGGCTTTTCTTCTGAAGTCTTCCTTTTTGAGTACACGTAATTCTATCTAGCTTCAAATAAAGTCTTATTTATCCTTGAGAGGGTAGGACGAATGTTGTAGAGTCTAGACTGGTGAATCCCATGAAGAGAGAATCTGACTATTAGAAGCGTGGGAAGATCGAGAACAGAACTAATGAGGATCATGTATAATTCAGAAGCAGCTTTGGAAAAAGCAAGAGTGCGTGTAGGTTTGGTAGGTACTGGGTATGCGGCAAAGTTACGGGCTGAGGCATTGTTCCACGATCGGCGATCGCACATAGTCGCAGTTGTTGGTCATACAAGAGAAAAAACCGAAACCTTTGCTAGAGACTACCAGATTCAAGTCTTGAGTACTTGGCAAGAGCTAGTAGGGCGTGAAGATATAGACCTAGTAGCGATCTCTACTGTTAATCGAGATCATGGTGCGATCGCTCGTGCAGCACTTAGCAACGGCAAACATGTGATTGTAGAGTATCCTCTTTCGTTGGATGTATTTGAAGCCGAGGAACTGATTGCCTTAGCCAAAGCACAACAAAAACTCCTACACGTTGAACATCTGGAACTTTTGGGTGGTTTGCATCAAGCTTTGAAGCAAAACTTAGACAAAATTGGTGAGGTATTTTATGTTCGCTACAGCACCATCAATCCTCAAAATCCTGCACCCCGCAAATGGACTTATAACCACGAGTTGTTCGGCTTTCCCTTAATTGGTGCCCTGTCTCGCCTACATCGCCTCATCGATTTATTTGGTACAGTATTTAGTGTTAACTGTCATCAGCGATATTGGGAAATAGAACCGGAATACTACCAAACCTGTTTCTGCACTAGTGAACTGTCCTTTAACAGTGGACTTTTAGCCCAAGTCGTGTATGGCAAAGGCGAAAGTATTTGGCAATCAGAGCGGAAGTTTGAAGTTCACGGTGAAAAAGGTGGTTTAATTTTTGATGGTGACACCGGAATATTCGTCCAGCCAGGGGAAACAACACCTATAGAGGTTGGGCCTCGTCGGGGTTTGTTCGCCAAAGATACGAGTATGGTGTTAGACCATCTTTTTGACGGGACTCCTTTGTACGTTACCCCAGAGGAAAGCTTGTATACCCTGCATGTTGCTGATACTGCACAAAGAGCTGCACAGACAGGGTTAACTATGTTTATGAAAGATACTTTAGATAAAAGTTAATGAAAACTGAACTAATTGTTATTTTATCCCAACGAGAAATAGAGAAAATGCGTCAAGCTGGGCGTTTAGCTGCTAAACTTCTCCAGCATCTAGAACCCTTTGTGAAACCAGGGGTTAGCACTCTCGAACTAAATGATGAAGCCGAACGTTGGACGCAAGCGCATGGAGCAAAAAGCGCACCCCTTGGCTATAAGGGTTATCCTAAATCGATTTGCACCAGTGTAAATGAGGTAATTTGTCACGGCATTCCCAACGCCAAGCAAATCCTTAAGGAAGGTGACATCATTAATATTGATGTCACACCGATTGTTGAAGGTTATCACGGCGATACATCCAAGACATTTTTTGTTGGTTCTCCTTCCCCAAAAACGAGAAAGCTGGTAGAGGTGACAGAAGAATGTTTGCGTCTAGGTATTGCTGAAGTTAAGCCTGGGGCACGCATTGGCGATATTGGTGCAGCCATTCAAGAGTATGCTGAAGGACAAGGCTTTTCTGTAGTGCGAGATTTCGTTGGCCACGGCATCAGTAATATTTTCCATACTGCGCCGGATGTTCCCCACTATGGCACACGCGGTAAGGGCAAGCGCCTCAGAGCAGGGATGGTTTTTACCATTGAGCCAATGATTAATGAAGGTACTTACGAAGTCGAAGTTCTGGGCGATAAGTGGACGGCGGTAACGCGCGATCGCAAGCTTTCTGCTCAATGCGAGCATACCTTAGCTGTAACTGAAGATGGGGTTGAAATCCTTACCTTACCTGAAGGCGAGAATTACTGGGCTGTATGATTAATAATTCATAATTCCTAATTATGGGATTTGCAACTTGATTGGGGACTTCTAAGAAATAAATAGACTTCTTGGCATTTGTCGGGGTAAAGGGGAAGGTGGGGTTCCCTCTGGGGATAAGGGTAAAGAAATTCAAAATCCTTTCCCTTTAACATGAGTCCCTTTTCCCTAAGAGTGCAAAAATATATTTTTGCAAGGTCAAATCTGCGACCAGAGCGTATGCAGAAACTCATGCGTTGCGGCGAATTCGGGGCAGAATCCGGGATTTTACTTCTTGCAGGAATGCTGAAATATAGCACAAGCCTTGGTGGTTAGGACATCAACAGACGATAAAACTTAGACACAAAAAGGCTTTTCACCCAGTCCCCAGTCCCCAGTCCCTTGCTATAACAATCCGGTTTTGCAAATTGTCGTTAAGAAACTGCTGGCGAAGTTTCCGCAGTGGAGTATCGCTTGCGTGGATGGGGTGCTGGTGAATTAGGAGTAGTGAATCTGTACAATCGAGAAGAGTTTGGGCTTGCTGTTTAATACCCAGATACCCTTGCCTAGAGCGTTACCCGGCAATGTAGTTAACTTGATGACACCTCAATGACGTTTTGGGCAAAGCTTTTATAAGCATCGCCCATTTGTTTAGCCACCGAGTCAGGAAAAACGTGAAAATCCCCAGTTTTGAGAGCTTTTATTATCCCCTCTGCCACAAGTGCAGGTGGCTCTGCAACCTCACTCATTCCTGCCGCATCGCTCATATCCGTGGCAATCGGGCCAGGGTGAACACTTAGCACAAGCGTGTCCTGCTTACTCAATAGTTCTCGTAATGTCTGGGTGATTGAATAGGCCGCAGCTTTTGAGGCACAGTAAGTGGCAGAGTCGGGGAAACCCTTGAGCGAAGCAACAGAATTGATTTGGGCAAACACACCACCTCCATTGGCTTTGAGTACTGGGGCAAACGCCTGAGCCATGTAGATCAATCCATATACATTGATGTTCATCTGAAATTCGAGAGCGGCGATCGCATTCTCAGCTAAGGGAGTTCCAGCTTGAAAGACTCCTGCATTATTGATAACTATTTGCACATCTGGGGCAGTTTGAGCAGCAGCAACAATAGATTGGGGATCGCCTAAATCAACCTGAATTGGTACTACCCGATCGCCATATTGTTCAACCAATGAGGAGACACTGTTGAGCTGACGAACAGCCGCATAGACTTTGGTGGCTCCGTGTTCAATAAACGAATCAACTATCGCCTTGCCGATGCCGCGATTTGCGCCCGTAACCAAAATGGTTTTGTCTTTGATGTCGTAGTTCATTTGGATTTCTCCTTATGGTTTTTCACGATCTGAAAAACCTTGGACAATCGCTCTAAGTTAGGGCAAAGAAATTTAGCTGCTCTCTTGAAGAAAGACTGCGGCTTCCACCGCTCCTTCTAGCATGGTATCATCATGCGAATCTAGCAACACCAATTTTTTAGCCGTCTTGGAAGTTTGTGCTTTTGGACACCTCTTCCCAGGCATTGAAAGTTGTTGTTTCGGGAATGAATATTAGCACCAAAAGGATTATTATTGCTGGGGGAATAGTTTATTTTATGGAAGTCCCTAACTATTACCATTGTTAATGACTTGTCGTATCTTTTCACATATTGGGTATTTACTTACCCCACTCAACCTTACCCAAGCTTTAGATCCGGTGAGTGCAACAAATAGCTGGTTACGAAGGCTTGTACTTGGCATAAAATTTGACCGAGACAATTTTAGATTTTAGATGCAAGGATGCAAGGATTAAACTCAAAATCTGTAATCTAAAAAAGGTTTCAAGCCTCTCCATTTATGGAGAATATTTAAAAAAATCATTATTGAAGCGAAGCCTCTTCTTTAAAGGAGAGGTTAATCCAAAATCGGCGTGACCTCTCAAAAGTTTTCAAACCCCCTCTTAGAGTTTAGTATTTATTAATAGTAGTGTACAAACTATTGCACCAAGCATATAAACCATAGACGTGTCAGCATCTTTTAAAAATAGAAGATAAAACATAGACAACACTACAAAAATCAACACTGTTATTTTCAACATAAAACTTAACAATTTCAACTATAAATACCAAAAAATACATCAAAAATATATCTCACGTTTTTTGAAATTGTTGTTTGCAGAAAATAGTTCAATTTCTAATAATATTTAAGACTTTATACCGTTTCTTTGTAAAGCTGCATATATTTACCCCCCAGCTACGCTGTCCCCCCAAGGCATCGGGGGGACTACAGGGGGGTCTTATTATGTACATCTTCATGCAGAATTAGTATTAGCGTGAAAAAATTATTGAATCGCTATTCTTAATATATTTCTCAAGTGATTATTTACCTGATTGTAATTATGACAGTTTTTTTTGTGGTAGTAACTAATCTAGACAAAAGTACCGATACCAAGTACTTTTATCTGTCTAAGTTAAATCTTGGTCAGAAATATGCCGTCTCTATAGCAATCCGATTTGATTTCTGAATTAATCGTAGGGACTAGGGACTGGGGACTGGGGACTGGGGACTGGGAAGAAGGAATAAAGGTGTACTGAGTTTTTTTCACGCAATCAAATATGAGTCCTATAGCATTATTTATTTTATTCTCTGAAAGTCCCTTAGTTAGATAATCTAGATAGTGTGAGCTTCTTTTTATTTTTTAGCAACCCCTAAATCATTGTGTCTCACTCGTTACATTAAGTTCGTTTTGGAGAAGGTTGTTTCTGTTTTGAAACACTAGGCTGAGAATTTAAAAATGGGGGGATGGGACACTCTAGCGTCATGGCGATCGCTCTGAGTAAATCTGCTTCTGAAGGAGTAACTTTGTTATCTAGTAGTACCGTGTGGGCACAAGCATCAACAATAGCTTGTTTGAGTTTGGGAGTGGCAAGACGCAGGCGCTCAATACTTTTCTTTAGTTCAGTAAAATTACAACTTAATGGCATTTCTGGTTTTTCTTGCTCTCCGGCTTTGGGAAGTCGAAAAACTCCAGAACGAAAAGCATAGGCGATGTCTTCAGTGGACGCATCAGGTTGGGAGTGTCCGACACGAGCAATTACGGACAATATTAATAGACTATCTGGCCAAATCTGTTCGATGGAGGTGAATTCTACGGTTGTAGTAGATGCAGGATTTATACTAGGTTGAAGACGATGCCACAGTATTAATTGCAACACAAAATGCCACAGCGATAAACTTCCCGTGGCTACAACTAAACCGTGGACGCATTTGCATAGCCTTTGGCATTCTTTGGCATTTTGGCGCAATATAGGCACTGCCAAATCCACAAGTGGTAAGCGAATTCTAGGATCTAACTGATTAATTTCGCTACTTAATTCCAAGGTTTTCTCTACCAAATCAGCAGGCTGTACCTCTCGTAACCAAGCTATTTGACGTTCTTGTATTTGGAGATTTTCTGTATCTAAGGCTAACGCCAAAGCGATCGCTATTGCACTTTGTTGCTCCCGCGCACCCAAACGCAAAGATTCTGGTAACTGCGATAACAGCGCTTGAGCATGGGCAAAATGCTCTGGTGTAACGCTTCCAACTTGGTTTACAACCTGTTTTGGTGTGGCACTGTCACCACCAGCAAAGCCCATTGTTAGGGATTCTTGGGAAGGGGAACGCATTTGATTGCGAGATGGCATTGCTGCTAAATTGCTGACGTTCAAACCCCCAACGCGGCGGATACGTTCTGCTAAGGGTGGGTGGGTAGAAAACATATCTTCCCAGAAAGAGGGGTTGAGGGCATTGCCAAAAAACATGTGGCTAGAGGCTTCTGCTCCGGGCGATATTAACCGTGAATCCATCTGTTGGAGTTTTTGGAAGACTCCGGTAAGTCCGTTGGGGTTACGAGTGAACTGTACGGCTGAAGCATCAGCGAGAAATTCGCGTTGGCGAGAGACGGCGGCTTTAATCAAGCGTCCGCAAAGTAATCCGATACCGCCAATGGCCATTAGTGCCAAACCAAACGCCCAAATAGGTAAACCCTTGTCTTCCTTTCCTAAGCGGAAGCTATCGCGAAGCCGCCAGAGCAATTCCCCGGTTAAATAAATGAATAAAATCCCATGCAGTAGTCCCACTAAACGCAAATTTAGCCGCATATCTCCATTGAGAATATGACTAAATTCGTGGCCGATGACTCCTTGTAACTCATCCCGGCTCAAGTTTTCCAAAGTTCCACGGGTAACTCCAATTACAGCATCATTGGGCGAAAATCCGGCAGCAAAGGCATTAATACTGGTTTCTTTGTCGAGGAGATAAACTTGTGGGACAGAAATACCAGAAGCGATCGCCATTTCCTCGACAATATTTAATAGTTGTCGCCCTTGTTCGTCGGCCATTTCTGGTAGCAGGAGTCTTCCTCCTAACTCTTGGGCAATGACGCTTCCACCTTGACGGAGACAGGCAATTTTATACAAACTTCCGATGGCGATCGCAATTATTGTAATCCCAGCTACGTAGAGAAATAAGCCTGGATGCCACCAAACACGGGGAGCCATGCGAAACAGAAATAAAGTGGCAATATAAATCGCCATAATCATAACTGCGATCGACAAAGAAAATAATCCGATTAATTGTTGCGTATTTTGGCGTGCCCGATCCTGATGTTCAAAGAAGTTCATAGACACCTAAAAAGATACGCGTGGAGCATTTCTTATTTCTGGGGTAGCTTCGGGGAGCAATTCTGCAACAGTAAAGTTAAATGTATTTGCTACAAGGTTGCTGGGAAAAGATTCGCTCTTGGTGTTGTAAAGTGTCACCGCGTCATTAAAAGCCTGACGGGCAAAAGCAATCCGGTTTTCAGTGGAAGATAATTCTTCCATTACCTGAGTCATGGCGCGATCGGCTTTCAATTCTGGATAAGATTCTGAAAGTACCATCAACCGACTTAACGCACCCGTTAGCGCCCCTTCAGCATTGCCCAACTGTTGCATCGCTTGGGGATCGCCAGGATTTTGTACCGCACGACTGCTAGCATTAATTGCAGAATTCCGAGCGGCAATAACTGCTTCTAAGGTTTCTCGCTCATGTTTCATATACCCTTTGGCAGTTTCCACCAAGTTGGGAATTAAATCATAGCGGCGCTGTAATTGAACATCGATTTGAGAATAAGCATTTTTGTAACGGTTGCGATACTTAACTAAATCGTTGTAGGCATTAATGATAATTACAGCAACAATGGCAACTAAAGCAACAGAAAATATTAAAAGCCCCATATTTTTAGATTATTTCCATCAGGTACTTACTTTTTTGCAGATTTACCAAACACGGTAATCTTGATATCCAGCAAAATTAGTGTGGATATAAAGATGAGTCTACTTGTAGCAAGTTGGCTTCGTCGTCTGTAGAATTAGTTACGCAAGTTTACTGATGTAAGATTTTTAAATAACCGCAGAGGCGCAGAGAACGCAGAGTGAAATAATTTACAACAATTCCAAACTATTTGTGTCTAAGTATTTAGGCATAAATAAATTAAAGTTTGTAATAAACCACATCTAGTTTGCATAATCTGAAATTGTACATTTCTTGTGGGGTGGGCGTCTCGCCCGCCCAATATATGCAAGTTTAATGTGGAACAGCTTAGTAAAGACTTTAGTCCTAATAATCCTTGCTCTGAGCGATAAATCGCTCACTACAAACTAAGAGTTTATTTTATTGTATTTAATTATGTCTACCTACTTACCTACTTATCATCTCTCTTTTCTCTGTGTACTCTGCGCCTCTGCGGTCGATTAAAAATTTTAGCCAGATATATCACCCATGAATCTGAAGAAATAGGGAATAACCACTGACAGCAAAAATAAAAAGGATGGCGGCAGGAAAAATTACTACATCCCTGACAATAAATAAAATCCAATCTTTTCTTAATTCTTGTTTAAACTTGAGTTCTCGCAGTTTTCGCTCAAGTTCTACGTCTTCTTGTGATTGCAAGTTGACAGGTGGCAAAATTAGCGGATTATCGCCTTTGCTGGCAATTCTTTTTGATAAATCTGTTATATCTGTCATGCCGTTGAGATACTGATATTACTTAGTGTCTCATAAAAAAGAGCCAGAGAGTTTTAACTCTCTGGCTCAAAGCTGGAGACAAAAGAATCATCAAATAAAGGCTAACTTGAGTAAGAACCTAAATTCTTCCCAGGTTATGCAACCCTAAAATAGCGCCCACACCTAAGATATGGCCAAAGGCAGCACTTGCTAAAAACGCTGGTACACCAAAATTACCAAGGAAATTGGCTGAGGGTAGTTTTGGTTCTGCGTTGGGATACTTGATGGTAGATTTGCCAAAGGCAATGGCAATGATATTAGCAATAATCATAATCAGTCCAACTGTAGGACTCCATTGCAGAGGTGTGGTTGCAGCAGCGAGTAAGGTTGAAGTTAACACCTAGATTTGCTCCTGAAATTTATTAATGGTTGAAAACATAATCTGAAACTTTCCGAAGCAAATTCAAGAAATTACCCGATTTTGCATCAATATTTAACAGTTATTCTTACTACTTAATACAAAATGAGTTTAATGCAGCGAGCTGATTGTGCTAGTTAGTTTGAATTTCAATGTCTGAAACAAGCGAACCGTTAGTATTGATTTATACTTATAGTTGAATTCAGCAGTAAAATACGCTTTATATCTGGGTAACAGACTTAATTTGCGTACCTCCCAAACTTGAAATCTGCTGTAGATAAAAGTGATTCCGATAAAATTATCCCCGACTTTTTGAAGGATACAGTTGAAGTCAGAAATTTCAGGAGCGGATTCACCTTTCGGTAGATTTAGACAGAATCATCAAAACTGTATATTTGGATGGGATAACACATAATTTGCCGCAAAACCTCATGCCAAATCAGTAATTTCAAGAACGACAGATGAAATTTTGATTGAATTCTAGTTAATTTGTTCCTTAAGTTCCTCAAAAGCCATGACATCCCCTGAGCCTCAAACTGATTTGGGAGAAAAAGCTCCAGAAACGTCATTTGAGCCACCTTCTGGAAAACGGCGGTGGCTTTGGTTGAGTTTAGCCGCACTCTTATTATTAGGGGGCGGAGCAGCTATAGTTTGGCGTTTACTCACTCCACAAAATTCAGCACCTTCAAATGCTAACGTTCAACCTCAAGGGGTAAGAGTCAAAATATCAACAGTACAAAGCGGCATAATTGAGGAAAGTTCAGATTTTATTGCTAGTCTAAAATCCCTGCGCTCAGTGACGCTTCAGCCGAGAATTCAGGGTCAAGTTACCCAGATACTTGTCAAATCTGGAGATCCAGTTGTCCAAGGAGCGCCAATTCTCCAAGTAGATTCTACACCACAGGCAGCGATCGCTAGGAATAATCCTGTGCCTCAAGCATTTTTAATGCAACTGGCAAATGCCCGCGCCACACTCAAATCTTTAGAAGCAGAACGACCCTCTTATGTTGCGAATGTGCAATTGTACCAGCAGAACTACGAAAAGTTTGTCAACCTAGCTGAACAAGGAGCCGTGTCTCGACAGGCTAGCAATCAGTTTGCTAATCGTCTGGCCAATGCTAAGACTAGTCTGGATGCAATAGATTCCAGAATTCAAGCACAACGAGCCTCTATCTTGCAGGCTGAAAAATCTTTGCAGCAATCTAATGTAAATCCTCAAACACAACAGCCCCAGTCTGACAAAATTACCGCTCCTTTTAGTGGCACAGTTGGCAACATCCCTGTGAAAGTCGGTGATTTAGTTAATACTTCTACACCATTAGTTAATATCACCCAAAATCGGCCTTTAGAAGTGAATATCTCTGTGCCGCTACAGCAAGGGCCCCAATTGCGTAAGGGTATGCCAGTAGAGGTGATGAACACACAAGGTCAAAAGCTTGGTAGAAGTAGGATCTTTTTTATTGCACCTAATGCCAGCAATGAAACACAAACGATACTGATTAAAGCACTGTTTGACAACACTAATGGTCAGCTACGTGCAGATCAATTGGTCAGGACTAGAGTGTTCTGGAATCAGCGCCCCGGAGTTTTAATTCCCACAACAGCAATGACTCGTGTAGGTGGGGACACTTTTGTTTATGTAGTTGAAACAGAGATATCTCCCCAAGGTGTATCCCAACAAGTAGCTCGGCAAAGGCGAGTAAAGCTAGGCGAGATCAAAGGTAATAATTACCAAGTTATTGAAGGATTACAGCCAGAAGATAAAGTTATTATTTCAGGGTTGCTCAATCTTAGGGATGGTGTTGCGATCGTTCCAGAATTTTAATCAAGGGGAGTAGCACTTCGACTTCACTCAGTGACCGAGGAGCAAGGGAGAAGTCTCAATCTTGTCTCATAACAATCTTCACTCAAGAGCGTTACTATAGCGATCGCTCTTTGTTGGAGAACTTGTAAAATAGTCTCTAAACTCGACTTTATCCAAAATTAAGAACTTGCTTATCTTGATACGGCAAAAACCCTAGCTTTTTGGCAAAAACTTTTTCCATGTCACTGATTATCGGTTAAATCTAAAAAGTAAAACTACCGTCCCACAAAGGTTTCAGTGTCAGGTTTTGGGTTTCGTAAAAATGGATAAAGTCGAGCTAAAAGGTTGTTTGAAAAGTGGTTGGCTGTGATCTTAGGCACTAACCGATCCCCCCTAGCCCACGCCAGTCGCTCATGGGGGAAACCACGCCAGATGCTCCACTTGGGGAAACCCCAAGACCGCACTGGCTCCCCAAGACCGCGCTGGCTCCCCTTAAAAAGGGGGGAACCGGAATCAAAGTCCCCCAATTTATCGGGGGATTTAGGGGGATCTAGAACGTTTTGTTACCGAGAAGAAAACTTTTCAAACATACTCTAAGTGTCTATCTATGCAATACACTCTGAACTCACTTCCATTCTTTTCTCCTAAAAAGAAATCATTAGTGAAATTGTTTTAAGATATAACTCGTTTTGTCAATAGTGATTACGCTGTAAATTATCTATGCTATTGAGTATCTCATTAAGCTTTATACTAAATTTTATGGCAAGGATGAACGATGCTTTTAAATATGCGTAGGCGTAGCTAGTCTTTTCTATGAAACGCTATGCGAAGGCATCACAGGCTGGAAATTTGCGTTTGTAACCTCAATTTTTACTAAATTTAATCACCATTACTTATTGACAAATGGTTAATGACCTTAACCTGTCACCAATGAGTAAAGGTAAGCAATTACTTGATTACCTAACAGAGGCAAACAATTATGTCAGTGAAAATCATCCAATCTAAGTTTGGTTTAGTTTTAACTTGTTTACTTGGACAAATAATGTTGTTGGCTGCGCCAGTACAAGCTGGAGTGGAGGGCAAAAGCTACGATGTCAATGTTCAGTCAAGTCAGGGAGATAATTTTACTGCTTGTTTTGAATTTAACGCCAATGGTAGCAGCCTTCGCTCTGTTGGACAAGACGCTACTTATGAGCTAAACGCTACTTATAGCCGTACAAATCAAGGTCGGGATCAGAGAAATTGGCAAGCAGTAACAAATCCCAATTCAGAAGAAAGTGTCGCACTTAGCGGTCAGGTAAGAGGAGACTTGATTCCAGATCGGAGGATAAGTGGTAATGCTATCAATTCCAAAGGCACTACTTATACATTTAATGGAACACTCTTATCTGGGGAAGTATGTCCAGAGTTTTTGATTCAAGGGGAAGGTCAAGAAAATCCCTTCTTCAAATAATTTAATCTACGCAGATATGATAAACCAGATGAGCTTTTGGTTAACGAAGACAGACAATTTATAAAAGATGTTTGTAGACTATGGTCAAGACAATACCTGTGTCATCAGCATTTAAATTCTGTCAAGTTCGGTAGGGCGTAGTTTACTGCCGTAGGCATTGTGTTTAGCTCAATGAAGACTCTATAAGTTCAATTTAGCTTCATTTCTCCCGCCTGAGAGTTACTTGAATTCACTGGCGGGATTTTGGCTGGAATCAAGTCGGGAGTTTTAGCAGCGATCGCTAAATTTAATCTTGGTACAGTACCTTTAACAATAGATAATCATTTTAGTTAACCAAAATTAAACTCGATTAATCTATGGCATCAATAACCGGGAAAGTTGCAATTATTACTGGTGCATCGCGGGGAATTGGACGAGCGATCGCACTCAAGTTAGCTGGTAATGGCGCATCTATTGTCGTTAACTATGCAGGGAATGCAGGCAAAGCACAAGAAGTTGTTGCAGAAATTGAAAAGTTGGGAGTAGAAGCGATCGCTATTCAAGCTGATATTAGCAAAGTACCCGACATCAAAAGGTTATTTGAACAAACACTTGAACGTTTTGGTAAAGTCGATATTTTGGTCAATAATGCTGGAATTGCCTTCTATAAACCAATTACTGAGGTGACAGAAGAAGATTTCGACGCGATTTTTGCCATTAATGTCAAAGGCACTTTTTTTGCTTGTCAACAAGCCGCGCAGTACATGACAGAAGGCGGACGGATTATCAATTTTTCCTCATCAACTACGGTGATGATGCTGCCAACTTATAGTGCTTATGTAGGAACCAAGGGTGCTGTTGAACAAATTACGCGGGTACTAGCTAAAGAATTAGGTGCAAAAGCGATCGCAGTTAATGTTATTTCTCCTGGCCCCACGGATACAGAACTATTCCGAGAAGGCAAAACACAAGAACAGATAGATCGTTTAGCGCAAATGGCTGCTTTTAATAAACTGGGAGATGTGCAAGAAATCGCCGATGTAGTAGCGTTTCTCGCTAGCGACGAAGCTAGGTGGATCACTGGGCAAAATATTCGTGTCAACGGTGGAATCGCGTGAGGAAAAGCTCTCCTAACGATCCCCGTTTTCAAACCTCAGTCAGGAATGTGCAACGCCGTAATCGAAATTTAAGTCATGAATTCCAATATCAATCTTTTCACACCAGTTCAACTTGGCCCTTATACTCTACCAAACCGAATCGTAATGGCACCGATGACGCGTTTACGGGCAATTGCAAGTATTCCCAACTCGCTAATGGCAACTTACTACACCCAACGCGCCAGTGCTGGGCTGATCGTTACTGAATGTACAATGGTTTCACCTCTGAGTTTAGGATACATTAACTGTCCAGGAATTTACTCAGAAGAACAAGTGGCAGGATGGCGGTTGATAACTAATGCAGTACACGAACAAGGGGGCAGAATTTTTTTGCAACTTTGGCATTCTGGGAGAGTTTCTCACTCAGCTTTACTTAATGGAGAATTGCCAGTTGCTCCCAGTGCAATCGCAGGGATTGGTTCACTTCACACACCCATAGGTAAAGTATCGTTAGAAACTCCCCGTGCTTTAGAAACTCCAGAAATTACTGAAATTGTCGAGCAATTTCGCAAAGGTGCCGAAAATGCCTTGGCAGCTGGTTTTGATGGGATTGAACTTCACGGTGCATTTGGCTATTTAATCGATCAATTTCTCCAAGATGGCTCGAACCAGCGCACAGATGAGTATGGCGGTTCAATAGAAAAGCGTAGCCGATTCCTCTTAGAAGTTGTGGAAGCAGTTGCTAGCGTTTGGGGTGCAAACCGGGTTGGGATCAAACTTTCGCCAAGTAACACTTTTTATGGAATGCATGACTCCAACCCTCAAGAAACTTTTGGTTATGCTATCAATGCTCTTAACCCCTTTGGACTTGCCTATCTTCACCTGATGGAACCGAACGAAGTCGATTTAGCAACCCGCGAAGTCATGAACCCAGTTACACCCTACTTTCGGCAAATATTCCAAGGTACTTTGATTACTAATGGTGGCTACGATCGCCAAACAGGAGATAGCATTCTTGCTAGTAGCAATGCAGATTTAGTTTCTTTTGGCAAGTTATATCTTGCTAATCCTGACTTACCAAAACGCTTAGAACTTAACGCCTATTTGAACGCTCCAGATCCAAAAACATTTTATGCCCCTGACGCTACAGGATACACCGACTATCCATTTTTAGAACTTCAGACAAATTAAAGCAATCATAGTCATCTCTAAATCAAAAATATAATTTGTCAGTTGTACCATTTTTCGGTTTTATAATTGTCCAAGTAGGAAAACACAGCCGTGCTAGCTTCTGATTAAAACGGATTGCTGAATATGGGATGACATTTGTATAAAGTATTTATAACTTATACAAATAACGGCTGATTATCCGGTTGTAGAGTCTGTGCTTTTGCACTAAATATCACTTATCAGGCATTAAAAAATTATGGATTTGTCTAACTTTACTACACTTCAAAACTTAGAAGCTGCCTTTGGTGGCGAATCGATGGCAAATCGTAAGTATCTGTTTTTCGCAGATGTAGCGCGTCAACTTGGGTTTACAGACTTGGCAAAACTTTTTAAAGAAACAGCAGATCAAGAAACTGAACACGCTTTTGCACATTTTAAGTTACTACATCCAGAACTTGTGGTAGAAGATGCAGCTGCTTTAACTGATGAACAAAAGCGGGAAATTGTATCTCGCTGTTTATCTTTGGCAATTGAAGGCGAGACTTACGAATATACTACAATGTATCCAGATTTTGCCGCAGATGCCCAACGCGATCGCGACAATCCAGCAGCTGAAGAATTTCTCAAACAAGCTCAAGAATCTACCGATCATGCCAATACATTTCGAGAAGCTGCTCACCGTTTTGGCTTGTTAAAATTCATCGAAAATTACCACGCCGATCGCTACGCTGAAGCCTTAGAAGTATTAAATGGAGGACAAGCAGCAACTAGAGTTGCTGGTGAACAACCTAAAACTCGGAAATGGATTTGTAAACAATGCAGCATGATTTACGATCCCGTTGCTGGCGATCCTGATTCGGGAATTGCACCTGGTACACCTTTTGAAGAAATTCCTGAAGACTGGGAATGTCCGATTTGCGGTGCTAGCAAAAAAACCTTTAAACCATTTGAGGAAAAAGTTGCAGCTTAAAACGACAATCAATTAGGCAATCTTTTTTAGCATATAAACGCGAAGCGTCTTAAAAGATACTTCGCGTTCTTGATTTTTTATACGTACAAATTAAATGCGTAACAGCTGAGGTATAGCACAAGCCTTGGTGATTAGGACATCAACAGACGATAAAACTTAGACACAAAAGGGCTTTTCACCCAGTCCCCAGTCCCCAGTCCCCAGTCCCCAGTCCCTTGCTATAATTCGTAATTCCTTTAGGAAGTATAAATCTTCTCAATGCGACGGTCAGGAATCAGCCACATAATTGCGACTAAAACGTACAATGCACAAGCAAACCATGAGTTTACAAAGGCAAGTGGAATTCCCACAGCATAGACAACTACTGATATTTTTCCTTTGAAGTCTTCACCAACTGCGATCGCTAGAGTCGAATCTTTGCCGTGGTGAGAAATCAGGGTACGAGTCAGAATGAAGTAAGCGATCGCATTCAACAACAACACCGTACCATAAAGGGCAACAGGCATGGCGGCAAAGTGATTCTCGCCCATCCAACCAGTGACGAAGGGGATTAGCGACAACCAAAACAGCAGATGCAAATTAGCCCAAAGGATACGCCCATTAACCTGTCGGACTGCTTGTAGTAGGTGATGGTGATTGTTCCAGTAGATGCCGATATAAATAAAACTCAACACATAGCTCAGAAATACTGGGATTAGTGGACGTAGCGCGGCTAAATCGAATCCATGCGGCACTTTGATTTCTAGCACCATGATAGTGATAATGATGGCAATCACCCCATCGCTGAATGCTTCTAATCTCCCTTTTCCCATGTACGCATTCCTTTTCTATTTATTTAAAAGTAAGTTGTGAGACTCTGTACTTTATCGTATCAAGTAGCCGCTGTTGATGAAGATTCTCTGCAAGGGCAAAATCAAAATCTTTAATTCTCACTTGCCAATTTCCGCCGTAATTCCCGAATAGCAGCGCTAGTATTGCGCTCGTAGGCAATTTTTAGAGACTCTGTGACTACTTCTGACACATTGATGTTAGGGAAATAACGGCTATTGGTTTCAACAGTGTAGCGATCGCCCTGCAATCTGTAAATTACCAGCTGGTTTTTCCTAAACAACCAAACTTCTGGTACTCGATAAGGTAGGTAGTCATTAACATCGGTGTAGCTGGTGATGTCTATCTCCACCACTAAATCGGGTGATGGATCGACACCCCAATTGATGCGATCTTTACCTGCGATTGCTTCCCAGTTTTCAATATAAAAACAGTAGTCTGGTTCTATACCACTTTTCTGTGGTAGTTCCATTGTGATTGGGGTAAATGCCTCGTATTCTCGTCCCAAACAATCGAGCAAAACTTTGACTACATCTGCAATTACACTTACTTTGCGCCCATGTTCTGGTAGCGGTGCCATCAAGAGAATTTCTCCATCTCGATATTTAATACGAGGCGAGGAGCGATCGCCTAGTTGTTCATTGAGTGCTTGATAATCTTGCCAGCTTCCAGGTAGGCGTACTACTGCGCCTGGGGGCAAATGGATTGTATCGGGTGTGACAACAGCAAACATAGAACTGATACCTCTACCTCAACTGTAATGCTTTAGATAAACTGTAGCTATACTTCGAGGATAATAACTGTTAAGCGCTGCAACAAAGTTTTAGTTTTATGGGAATCACAGGTGAGATTAAGCAGATTTCTGCATCGACACTTGAATTATTGAAAGAAGATCCACTTCTTGTTAAGGTATTTCGTGATGCTCAATGGTTGCCAGAATCCGCTCTTTGGCAACGAGAAACTTATTGGTTAGGATATGAGACAATCAAAAAAGAAGCAAGGGCGCGGTTTGATAAATTACCTAAAAGTCAGGGTTTAAGTAGGTTTATTCCTGGAAATCGCCGACAGTGGAAAAAGAATTATGATTGGCAAACGCTAGAACAACAGTTTCTCGCAGAATGGGAAAATCCCGAACTAGATTTACACAAATATTGGTTAGAACTGACATTTCTATTAGCTGGTTATGTTCCAGGTTATTATGCTACATCTCAAGGAAAAATTCCAGAATTGAAAGTAGATCAAGGATATAAAAAAGATTTTCTACCATTTTCAGTGATAGAAAATTCTGTGTGGGATGGTATGCCTTTGGTTAATGCCTTTGGTGCTGGTAAAGAAATCGGTGATGAAAATACAACGAGTTACGGCCCTATGAGGTATCTATCCCCAGGTGATGAAGTTGGAGAAATTCTGGATGGGTTATTAGAACTTTCACAAGAGGGGTTCCAGAATCGTTTCATCCGAGAATCACAGAAATCAGAACTAGTACCCTGGATTGACTGGTCTGAAGAAGAAATGTTGGATTGTATGACAGATTACTACAATGAGATTGTTGATTACTACCAGAGTGCTGTCAGGCAGCACAAAGCTCTCCTACTTTACCTCACTTAATTTCTGTAATATTTTAAATATCAATTGCTGCGGCTGAAAAATACAGCAGCTATAACAATGAAACCTAAAAGTGCTATAGGAACCCAGAGATTAGGGACATCCGATAAACTCATAAATGACTTCCAAATAAATATGATATATGAGGCAGATTGCAATAGACAGTTGCTACTTGATAAATCAACTTTTAAGTAAGCCTTCTTTTAACTTCCTCAGCTAGATTTTCTAGTAGTACTTCTACTTGCTCGCCTGTTTTCAAATCTTTGAGCGATGACTTTTGTGTTGCTGCTTCTTCAGAACCAATAATTACGCAAAATTGAATTCCTTGCTTCTCTGCTAATTGAAATTGTTTACCCAAGGGACGCTTATCAAAGTTAGTTATGACGTTAATTCCCGCCTGACGCAGACGTTGAGAAACTTTTAAATAAGTAGGCATTAAATCTTCCTGCATATTCACTACCATCACTTGGGCTGGTGTAGCAGCTAAGGTATTTAGAATACCAGCTTTTAACAAACGACTAATTAAGCGAGTTAAGCCGATAGAAATACCGACACCAGGCATCTTTTCGCCCAAGAAGACCCCGACTAATTCTTCATATCTACCACCAGAACAAATACTACCTAAAGCTTCATGCCCTAATAGAGTTGTTTCGTAAACTGTACCAGTATAGTAATCAAGACCACGGGCAATGGATAAATCAATACAGAAACGATTTTCGGCAACTCCGAGATTACGCACTCCAGTAATTACCGTTTCTAATTCGCTAACTCCTAAACTCAATTGCTCAGTTTCTAGCAGATTTTGGGCAAGGTGCTTGAGCTTATCTAAGACTTCATCAACAGAACCGTCTATTTTGATAAATTCAATGATTTTTTGCGCCTGCTCTACTGAAATTCCTTCTTTTTCTAAATCTTGTTTGACTTTACTTTCACCAATTTTTTCTAGAGTATCAACAATACCAATACAAGATTTTATTTGATTTTCAGCAATACCCAATGATTTAAAGAAACCAGTAAGAACTTTACGGTTATTGATGTGAATCAGAAAATCACCAATATTAATTGCTTCAAATATCTCAGTGATAATTGCAGGCATCTGAGCATCATAGAGCAAGCTGAGTTCGCGACGAGCAACTACATCAATATCACACTGACGGAACTGACGAAAACGCCCATCTTTCGCCCGTTCTCCCCGAAAAACTACATCAGTTTGATAACGAGCAAAGGGAAAGGTTAATTCATTCAGATGACGGGCAATATACGCTGCTAAAGGAACTGTTTGATCGAACTTTAAAGCTCTGGCTTCCGAACCAGTTTCACCCGATTTATCTCTCTCGGCTTGTCGATTTGGTGGCAATATGGGATTTATTCCATAAATGATATTATCGCCTTGATTACCTTTAGCTTGTAGCACTTCTAAACGTTCTACAGCAGGTGTTTCGATGGGCGTAAATCCATAGCTTTCAAAAACTCTACGGATGATATCTAGCAAATATAATTCTAGACGCTTTTCGCTAGGCAGAAATTCTGGAAACCCGCTAGGGGTAGAAAAGTTTATTTTGTCACCTTTGGCCATGCGTATACCTTACTAAGTTGAAATTTGAGATGAGAGTTATATCATGTCTAGTTGATTACTGAAACCCCTGACAGATTTTACTCCTATGTCTATTTTATTCGTTCTTCTTGCACCAATGTACGTTGATAGAGTTGATCGTTCTTAAACCAATGCCAGGTACGGAAACGATAGTTATTGCAAGGACTGAGGTAAATCACCTCATACAAGTAAGCACTCGGAGCCTTCTTAAAAGTAAATCGGAACATAATAGTTGCATCGTCTACTTCCCAAGCATTACCCTTAAGGCGTTCAGTGTCAAACCATACTTTGTTATCTCGATATAAACCAGGAAAATGATGTTCTTCTTGTTTGCCATTAGGCCATTTATAGCGATTTATTTGGTAGTATGAATAAGGAGGGTTTTCAATAAATTTGCAGCTTAAATGAGAAGTATATTTATCTAAAATTTTTCCTTCTGTATCAACTAGTGTATAAGAACCAGACCACTCTCCTTCTTGACGGGCCATTAGGGGCATTTCTATTTTCATGATAGACATGTTAAACTCCTATTTCTATAAGCTTTATTAGAGACTATTATTTTTCTTGTTATGAATTATCTATTATCCCTTCAGTATTCTTGATTATTAAACCACCAGGGGTCACTCATTGAGTTAGTTTTTAATCAAAATAGCTTTTTTTGGCATGAACCGTTTCAGCGCCGCTGCACCCATACGTGACTG
The DNA here is from genome assembly GCF_034530975.2 of Nostoc sp. DedQUE07. Classification (NCBI taxonomy): domain Bacteria; kingdom Bacillati; phylum Cyanobacteriota; class Cyanophyceae; order Nostocales; family Nostocaceae; genus Nostoc; species Nostoc sp. DedQUE07. The sequence continues at coordinate 89,653 of NZ_JAVRCC020000013.1, forward strand.
TCTCAAACCGGAGAATTTGAAAGCGTTTTTGTCTGCCTCATGCATGATGGCTGTGAGTCCAGCATCGTTGATACTAATAGCACCTGCATCTATCTGGTAGGCAACTTCTAAGGCTTCTGTTTCTGAGGCAAATACAGCAGCACTTAATCAGTGCGGGCACGATTGTTATTATCAGGACTAATATTCCTTCTCGAATAAGTGAGCTACAACTTAATTATGTTCGCATATTATGAGTAGAGAGTGGGGAAGGTTATCAAAGACAGCTTTATTAATCATCGCTGGCGTAAATTCTTTAGATAAACTGGCAAAACCAATACTACACGCTGCCATGACATCGCTGTGGCCGCCAAAAATTGAGAGAGTTTGCGTGGCTAGCGATCGCCTTACGATCTATCCAGTTGAGCAAATTCATATCTAGCAACCTTTTTGGCCTTTCTTATCCGTCGAACCCACACCAATTAATGCCGAAATCCTGACTGAAAATTCTGCAATGCAAAATTCTGTTTTTCTTGCAAGCGATGCCTGCGGCGGGCTACGCCTACGCGTTTGTCGTCGGCTTCTAATGTTCCGGTTAAACGGCTGCAAGTAACCTCTGTATCCACACAAATATCTTTCGCCAGTCCCGTCGCCTGCGATCGCTAGTTGACGGTTTTATTGTCCACGTCCTGGCTTGCAATCTGCAAAACCCAACGCCTCTGTGTCGAGAAAACTTGCGATCGCCATCTCAATAACTGCTTCGATTGGATATTCAATTTCAGTAGCACGAGCAATTAGAGCGGCGCGAATTCTTTCAGGTAAGCATCCTAAAATAACTTCGGCATCATTGGGGGAAAGTTGCTCTTGGAGTTTTGCTTGCATCGCTTTACTACCCTTCGGTTGGAATTTGGACGTTGTAAGGAGGTTCGGTGGCTCTTAAAATAATGGCTTCTAGCTCCAATAGTAACGTAGGGTTTTCCCAATATGAAATCAATTGCACTGCGATTCGCACATCTTCATCGTTATACTTATCGAGCCACGCCCACAAAAAAGCTTTATGTCCACCACTGAAACGCCCCCGCAAGCTCTTGGTTTTACCGATGTATAGCAATCCCTCAGTCCTGTGCCTGATTGCATAGATGCCAGGACGAGCCGGAATGGTCGCAAAATCACGGCTCAAGGGTTGGCATTGCTCAAAGGGAATAAAGGCGATCGCATCCAGAATTTTCCGAGCTTGAGCTTGAAGTTCAGAATCATTTGTCGGCATGAAGACGAGAGGGGTGATTGCACAGAAATCATACTCTCACGAATTCAGTCATTTTCAAGCCCTTCCCAAAGTTGAGCAACTGGGATAGTTTGCCCAGTCATGGCTTCGTGCCAAGCTTGCCGGAAATCTGCTAAGACTTCTACTTGAGATTGATCGTTTAGAATTTCCTCTTCTGAAATTAGAATAATAACTTCTACGCGACTGTTTTTATCTGTCATGAGAGGATAATCTAAGGTTAGCTGCCCTTGCTCATTAATCGTTGCCATGACTTTAACTGCTTTCATTGCTATTCCAAAATGTTAAGTAGTAGTGGTTAGGTTAATGTCCAAGTGTTTTATGAACGAATGGACTTGTTTTGTGAACAATAGACTTGTTTTATGAACGAATGGATTTGTGTTGTGACGAATAGATTTGTGTTGTGACGAATGGACTTGTGTTATGAACGAATGGACTTGTGTTCTGAACCAAAACCATCAAAATTCTTCCAGATGCTTTGATTATCGTGGACGAAACTGTGGCAGAGGCGATCGCCTCTAGTAAAATAGATATTTTGAACAAGATGCGAATGCAATGCCAACTCTTGGAAACGCTTTGCGTAGCTTGCTTCTTTAAAGGAGTACGGCGGCAAGCTACGCCATTGGTTACGGTAATCAGTTGCATAGTGACGATCGCATTGGTCACTCCCCATTTTCAAACCACCAAGGGTCATTAGTAGCATTAGTTTTAATCAAAATAGCTTTTTTTCGCATAAATCGTTTCATCGCTGCTGCACCTATGCGTGACTGTCCCAAACCGGAGAATTTGAAGGGGTTTTTCTCTCCCTCATGCATGATGGCGGTGAGTCCAGCATCGTTGATACTAATAGCACCTGCATCTATTTGGTATGCAACTTCTAAGGCTTCTGTTTCTGAGGCAAATACAGCAGCACTTAATCCATAGATTGAGTCATTGGCTAAAGAGATTGCTTCACCTACTACAGAAAAAGGCATGACTGGCATAATCGGGCCAAAAGTCTCTTCAGTCATGACTTTCATGGAATGATTAACTTGGGTAAGCACTGTTGGACGACACCACCAACCCCCACCTAAATCCTCGATGACACCACCGCAGTGAATTACTGCTCCTTTTTCCACTGCATCTAGAAGATGATCGCTAATGATGGCTGCTTGTCTTTCGGCAATAATCGGGCCAATTTCTCCACTTTCGACTGTGGGATAGGCTAGCTCAAGGCGATGTGCTTTGGCTACTAGTTGATGGTAAAACTTTTCAAATATCGAGTCTGCAACGTAAATTCGCTCAATTGAGAGGCATGACTGCCCGGTGTTGACAACAGAACTCCACAAGATTGCTGAGGTTGCTAATTCTAAGTTGGCTGATTCTAAAACGATCGCTGGATCTTTTCCTCCTAATTCCAAAAAAGCTGGAATAAACTGTTTTGCAGCTGCTTGTGCAACTTTTCTCCCTGTGGCTACACTGCCTGTAAAACATACCAAATCTACATTTTCAATTAAAAGAGATCCGGTTGCACCTGCTCCTTCGACAAAAGTTAATACCTCGTGCAGTTTGGGAACAGTGTTGAGTGCTGTAATTAGTGGTGCTACAAAGCGGGGAGTGATTTCACTGGGTTTAACAATGACAGCACAACCTGCCAACAACGCCGGAATGGTATCAACAGTAGACAGTGACAGGGGAAAATTCCACGGGCTAATTACCCCAACTAAGGGATAAGGAACAGATGTTTGTTGCAAGGCAATAAAGGGAATGGCTGTATTTTTTGCCGATTCTTGCAGCAATTCTGGTGCTAACCGACACCAGCGATCGATGCTGGAGAGGAAGGAGTCTATTTCTAATACCGAGGCTGACAATCTTCCTGTATCATTTACCAAAGCTTCCGTGAGGCGATCGCGTCCAGATATTATCGCATCCTTCCACTGCTGTAAAGCTTCAATTCTCCCCTCTAAGCCCAATTTCTGCCAGCGAACTTGTGCCCGGCGCGTCCGCTTACATTGCTGTACCACCAGCCTTGGAGGCGGCGGGATAATTACGTAATCAAATTTGCCAGTTCGGGGATTGCGGACTTCTATTGGTTTTGTCATTTGTCATTTGTCATTTGTCATTTGTTATTACTTGCTAATCCCCAATTCCCATTCCCAAATTCAAATCATCCCCAAGTTGGTGAAGCACTCAATGGTAGTTTGCTGTGTTTGCAGGAAGTGTTTGCGGTCTACTTCTCTTCCAGCATAGTATTAGCAGGGTAAAAGTGTGATTGGCGATCGCTTGTTTGGTTAATTGCATAACAAGTAACTTGCGATGCTAAAGCGCAGTACGATTCTAAATTAGTGGACATGGAAAATTGAGAGCCATAACAAATGACCAATGACCAATGACCAATGACCAATGACCAATGACTAATTTAGAGAATCCGATCGCCACCCCAGAGCGATCGCACAAGTTTATCTGTCAATTCCGAGCCAAACATCTGTGCGGCAAATTTATTACCTGGATCGCGTTCAGCACTGATACGGCGGAGTTCTAAATCACGAGCAGCTAAAGCTTCTCGTGCATCTTCTGGCACAGGTTCGGCTACATCTACCCAAGTTAACCAGCGATCGAGTGTTTCGCGTGCAAGTGTGCGAGTTAGTTCGAGAGTTTCAAAAGTAGGTGCGCCTGTGTAACACAAGCTAACAGGCGATTGAAATAGACGAATATAAGTACTTTTGCTGGTAAATACCTTGAGCCGCGCATCTGACTGTAACTTTAAGAATGTTTGATTAACTGGCTCATAGTAGCGATCGAGATATGCCAAATCGGTTAAAAGCTCAGTTCTGGCAATGTAATCTATATAAAAGAAAATATTTCCATTTGGAAGTGTGCCAAACTCAAAGGCCAAATGAGGAACCTGAATATGGGACTTCAACCAAGTAGTGAGACGCATAGTACCAAAGTTTGATTTTTCCGGGTTTCCCAACCACGAATGCACTAGCCAGTCAATTTCTTCCCCAGAAAAAGCAGTCAGCGAACCTTTCATGTTGCCATCAAGACTGCTATATTGCTGTAAATTTTCTACAGAAGCGTCTGGATGTAACTGAAAACGAGCCTCTAATTTTTGGCGGAGTTCCTTTGTAATCTCCCACAACTGCTCAAATACAGCTTTATTATCTAAATCAGTTGGTTGCTGAGTCATGGTTTGAGTTTGCAGTTTTTTTATAAACTTCATATTTAGTTTGACACTTTCCGGTATCTAATTCGTTAGCGATCGGGACTTACGCACAAGTCACGGAAGATCAAACCACAGAGAACGCAGAGAACACAGAGGAATAAGAGTTAGAGAGCTTCAATTATTACTAATAGAAAATCCTCGACGCGTAGGTTTAACATTAGCTAACTCTACCTGAAAACTTACTTTGTCTATCATTTCCTCGCTTCTCGCTTCCAAAGTCCACTTACCAGGACGTAAATTCCAAAATAAAGAATTAGCTGAGTTTGTATCTAACTTTTCGCCATTTAACCACCACTCGACTGGTGCAGATTTATTTCCCGCTAGCTTAAATTCGAGTTTTTGCTGCGTTTCTTCACCAGGATAAACTAAAAATAAATCGCCATGATGCGGAGATAAAATTCTCAAACTGGCAGAAGTAAAATTTGATTGCTGTTGTTTTGCTAACCATTCATCATACTCTGGTGGCAAATTGAATTGATGCTCGCGTTCGTAATTACTTTTATCTTCAGGATAGAAATATTCCTGCACCACTGAGGTACAATCTGGGGTGGGTCGTAATCCAGAAATTGCACAAACAGGTAATTGCACTAAACCTTCTGGAGATGGAAAACCTGCTGGTTCTTGATGTTCGTGCAGATGTAACATAATTCGATTCCATAAAGGTGCTGCGCCCGTCACACCTGAAACTTGTCGCATCGGTTCGCCGTTGAAGTTGCCTACCCAAGTAGCGACGGTGTAATCTGTAGTGAAGCCAACAGTCCAAGTATCCCGAAAATTGGAAGAAGTGCCAGTTTTAACAGCAACAGGAAAGGGTAAATTTAACACCGAGTCTACACCAAATGCTGTTGCACGAGCATAGCTGTCACTGAGTATGTTGGTGATTAATTGCCAGATTGTGTGATTAAGGAGTGGGGAGTTTGTAGAGACGCGATTCATCGCGTCTGTAGGGATTGGGGAATTGGAAAATGTGCTTACTAAAGAAATCGCCTCTCCTTGTCGTGCTATGGTTAAGTATGCACGGGCTAATTCCCAAAGACTGACTTCGCCACTACCTAGAGTCAAACCTAAACCATAATGTTCTGGAGTTTGATTGAGGTGTTCAAATCCCAGTTGATGCAGTCGTTCTAAAAAAGTTTCCACACCGACTTTTTCTAACACCTTTATTGCAGGTACATTTAAAGAATTTGCTAAAGCGATTCGTACCCGCACAGGGCCAAGAAATCTTTCGGTGTAATCTGTGGGGCTGTAAAGTTTCGCGCCGGGAATTGCATAATGGGCGGGTACATCTGCCAAAATGCTGTTTGGGCGAATTAAACCTTTTTCTAAAGCTAATTCATAAACAAAAGGCTTGAGGGTAGAACCTGGTTGACGTAGTGCTTGCACTCCATCATTGCGTCCCAGTTTAGCTTCATTAAAGTAATCAGGTGAACCGACATAAGCCAAAACTTCACCAGTGTGGTTGTCAATCACCAACGCAGCTGCATCATGGACATTGTTAGCGGCTAAAGAAGAAATTACCTGCTGTAGCTGTGCTTCGACAAACTGCTGCAAAGGGCGATTGATAGTCGTGCGAATAACGGATTCATCCCCCCAACCCCCCTTAAAAAGGGGGGCTTGATTCTCCGCTTTGTAAGGCTTGCTAGGGGGGATTTGATTGGCTAACCAAAATAAAAAGTGTGGTGCGGCGATAATTCCCCGTTGGCGAGACTGAAACACAACCTTTTCGGTGTGTGTTCGGGTTGCGATCGCACCACTAATATACTTTTCCTGTACCATCCGATTAAGGACGTATTTTTGCCGCTGCTTCAGCCGTTCCCAATGTTCGTAAGGATTAAAATATGTGGGATTATTGGGAATAGCAGCCAACAAACTAGCTTGAGCAAGATTCAATTCACTAGCTGGAATGGAAAAATAAGTCTGTGCGGCGGCTTCCACACCATATATATTCCCGCCCATTGGTAGCCGATTGATATATGCAGCCAGAATTTCATCTTTGTTCATTCCTGCTGCTAACCGCCAAGCTAGCCAAATTTCACTCAGTTTACCAGAGAAGCTGCGCGGCACTGGATCTAACATCCGTGCCAACTGCATAGTAATTGTGGAAGCACCGGAAACAATTCTTTTAGCGTGGATGGCTTCTTTGCTGGCGCGGATAACAGCTTTCATATCCAACGCCCCATGATGGTAAAAGCTGGCATCTTCGGCGGCTAAAATCGCATGGATAAACTGGGGCGAAACCTGATTTAGTGGTACTACTGATGTATGTTCTTGGTCGCGGGTGAGCAATGTTCCTAATGGTAAACCATTGCGATCGCTAAATTGCATTGCCAACTGATTTTGAGCAATATCTGCGGCACGAATGGGCGCAAAATAAGGTAGTAAGCGTACCACCAGACAGATTAGCAGCACAGCCAGGATAACTTTACTACTGTGCTTGAGTTTGAGTAGCGATCGTAAAATTAGTTTCATCAGGGAATCCCCTGTTCAAGAAAACCTACCTTAATTTTGACGCAGCGATTACATCTATATCAGTCAATATGTCAAATCCTTAATAATTTATTTGAAATCACTTAGCAGATGTAAATTAATATTTGCAGAAGTTAAATACTTATTAATTAGTTAAGAATTGTAGTGATTTTTTGGAACAACTACACTAGATTGGTTATCTATGTAAATAAACATAGTTAAATCCAAAGTCTGAGTAAAAAATAGTCGTCTGCATCCTTTATTAATCTTGCCATTACCAAGTAAATCAGGTAATGCAAGCTTTTGCTTGCTATAATTTGTGAATTTTTTATTTTGAATTACTAAAAAATATGATTATCAAATTTTTACTCAGTTCTTATCGTAAAATTCTCTATCTCTTTCTTAACGTCCTTAGCGGTTTGTTAAAAAAAATTAGTCATTTTTCACGCCAGAAGAGAAAAATACAATTTATTCTTCTCTTCACATTCATGCTAGCGATGACAGGATGTAATTTCTTTAGTATCAATTCAAGTAAAGAACAACTTCCAGCAGTATCCTCACTCACACCACCAAAATTACCAGACTGGATTGAACAAATAAGTCCCATTGGAGATGCAAAACCCCTCAACCAAATCCGCATCCGTTTTCAAGAAGCTTTAATCCCAATTGAAAGTCTTGATAGTCCAGAACAGCAAAAAATATTACAAAAATTTGCCCTTTGGCCGCCTTTACCCGGTCAATTTCGCTTTTTAACACCACGCATGGTGGGATTTCAAGCTGATAAAGCATTACCAATAGCGATAAGATTTCAAGTTACTCTGAAAGCAGGTTTAGCCGATTTAAAAAATCATCACCTAGACAAAGATTTACCTTGGACTTTCAACACTGAATCCATTAAATTAACTAATTTACCCGGTGTCAATCCCATAGAGAAAGCTGATATCGAACTAATTGATTTACAACAAAAGTTACAGTTTACTTCTAATGTAGAATTGGATTTAGCTTCTGTACAAGAACATTTACAGCTAATTCCTGAAGGTAAAAGTAAAGGTACAGGTTTTAAAGTTGAATTAAACAAAGAAGAAAAACCATTAAAAAATGAAGAAGATCCTTTAGAAAAATTTGACCCTTCGGCACGCAATTGGATTTATAATCTCATCCCACAGCAAAATCTAGAAAAAGCAACTAGTTATCGCCTAGTATTTTCTCCCGGAATACGTCCTGCTTATGGCAATCTAGCGACAGAGAAAGAATTTGCTAGTAAATTAGCAACTTATTCGCCTTTAGCATTTCAGAAAATTAACTATTACGGACAGCCGGATTCAGGCGGAACATTTGGACGATTTGTTAAAGGCAGCCCGCAGCTAGAATTTAATAACATTTTATTAGCAGAGTCAGCTAAAGAAAACATTACTATTAATCCAGCACCAAAAGAAATTTCGAGAATTTTGGAAGTTAATGATGAAGATAAAATTGTCGGGATTAATCCTTATGCGCTAGAACCTGCCAAGACTTATACAATTACTATCGGCGGAAATCTCAAAGATAAGTTTGGGCAAACTTTGGGTAAACCTGTCACCCTTAAATATGACACTGGAGATTTAGCTGGAGATATTTGGGTACCATCAGATTTGAATATTTTCCCTACAAGTAAAAATTTACAGCTAAATATTAGTACGGGAAATTTGCCAGAATCTAAATATAAAGCCGCTTATCGAGTAGTTAAACCGACAGATTTAGTTTATTTTAATAATAGTAGTGATTTATTACCACAACCTTCTGAATGGCAAAGCTTTAAGGTATCGGTTAAGAAAAATCAATCAGTTGATATTGCTGTTCCTCTGCGGGAAAAAATAAATTCTACTACCGGCATGTTAGCTTATGGAGTCCAAGCCCGCACGAATAAATATCAAGAGAATGGGAAGGAACTGTGGCGCGAACCTACGACTTATGGCATGGTTGAATTGACAAATTTGGGCGTATTTACTCAGTGGTTTCCTGAGTCAGGGTTAATTCGTGTCAATCATCTTACAGATGGTTCGCCAGTTCAAGCGGCTGCTGTTGAAATTTATCAATCAAAATTACAAGCAAAATCTCGTCCAGAACCAGTACCTTGTGCAACAGGTAAAACTGATGACAATGGAATTTTTAGAATTGTTCGTGAAGGATTACAGAAATGTTATTCTGGCAATGAAAGCTCTAGTAAATCACCACAGTTATTAGTAATTGCCCGCGAAAATCAAGATTGGGCATTTGCTAGAACTGAAGAATATAGCGGTGTTTATGGCTACGGCATTGATGCGGGTTGGCAAGATAAGAAGCCAGAATCACGCGGGATAATTTTCTCAGATAGACAGTTATATCAACCAGGTGAAAAAGCTTGGTTGACTGGTTTTGCAGACTATTTACAAAATGGTGCAATTCAGCAAGATAAAAATGCTGCTTACCAATTAACTTTGGTAAATCCCGATGGACAAAAAACTAGCTTAGGTACGCAAACCACAAATGAATTTGGCAGTTTTTCTCTGGAGTTGCCAATCAAAACTACTCAGCGCTTAGGCTACTATACAATCCAGGCGAAAGGTAAAAATGGACAAGAAATTTCTGGAGAATTTCGGGTAGCTGAGTTTAAACCACCCAACTTTAAAGTCGAACTCAACTTAGATAAAGAATTTGCTCTCATTGACGAGAAAGTTAATATTAATGCTATAAGCAATTATTTATTTGGTGCGCCTGTAGAAGGTGGAGAAGCAAAATATTTTATTACTCGCCAGCAGGCTGATTTTGTTCCTAAAGGTTGGGAAGAATTTACTTTTGGTAGGCAATGGTTATGGCCGGAGGAAACCCCTACTATATCTACTGATGTATTGCAAACTAATGCCCAACTAGATGCTAATGGTAAAAGTAGTCAAACTGTAAATGTGGCTAATGATTTACCATATCCGATGACTTACCAAGTAGATGTGCAAGTTGCAGATGTTTCTAATCTGTCAGTAGCGAATTCCAAAACATTTACAGCTTTACCGAGTAATCGCCTTATTGGATTAAAAAGTAATTTCATCGCTGATGCTGGTAAGGCTTTTCCTATTGAAGTGATTGTTACTGACCCTACAGGAAAAGCAATCACAGGTCAACGGGTGCGTTTGGAATTACAACAGATTAAATATAGCAGCGTTACGCAGTTGGTGGAAGGTAGTCAAACTCCAAAAAATCAAGTTGAATATAAAACGGTAGGACAAGGTGAAATTACATCTGCAAGTAATCCGCAATCGGTAAGTTTAACAGCACCGGAATCTGGTTCATACAGGATTAGAGTTAATTTTAGTGATGCAAAAGGTGAATTAAGTGCCACAGATTTACAAATTTGGGCAACTGGAGAAAATCCAGTATTTTGGGGTTATAAAGAAAAAGATGTCTTAGAAATTAAATTAGATAAAAAAGAGTTTAAACCTGGTGAAACTGCTACTGCAATAATTCAATCTCCTTATCCAGATGCAGAATTGTACTTTGCTGTAATTAAAGATAAACCCCTTTATCAGCAGATTACCAAAGTTCAGGGAGGCGCACCACAAATTCAGTTTCAAGTTACGCCAGAAATGTTGCCAAATGCAGCCATCGAAGCTGTGTTAGTAAGACAAGGTAAACCCATAAACCAAGTGGAAGCGGGAAGTTTAGATAACTTGGTGAAGATTGGTTTCACACCTTTTAAAGTTAATTTAGAAGATAAGTATTTAAAACTGCAAGTTAAGCCAGTGCAAGCATCATTAGAACCTGGTGCAGAAGAAACGGTACAGCTAGAACTGAAGGACAATCAAGGAAACCCCGCCAAAGGACAGTTTACAGTCATGGTGGTAAATGAAGCGGTGTTACAACTTTCTGGTTATCGTCCGCCAGATTTGGTAGATACAGTTTATGCAGAACAGGTAATACCTACCCGCTTTAACGATAATCGCGCGGATGTTATATTACAAGCACAAGATGTAACTAAACCGAAAGGTTGGGGTTATGGCGGTGGTTTCTCAACTGGTGCAGCAAATACTCGCACTCGCACCGATTTTCAAGCCTTAGCTTACTACAACGGTTCTGTCCTTACCGATGCAAATGGGAATGCACAGATAACCTTTAAACTCCCGGATGATTTAACTACATGGCGAGTGATGGCTGTCGCCACTGATGGAAATCTGCGTTTCGGGAATGGGGAGGCGACGTTTATCAGCACCAAACCACTGCTAACTAATGCCATCTTGCCACAATTTGCCCGTCCAGGCGATCGCATTCTCGCTGGCTTATCTGTAACTAACAACACTGGGAATACAGGAAATCTCTCAATTAATGGCGAACTTAGCGGTAATGTGAAGTTTGCTGAGAAAAACCCCACAGCGACTTCTTTGCAAACCAAAGCTGAATCCGCAACTCATGCTTATCGCTTCCCCATGCTGGCAGATAGTGTGGGAACTGGTAAAGTTCGCTTTACGACTCAGCTAAATGGTACAGCCGCAGATGCTTTTGAAGTACCCTTGGAAATTAAGCCAATTGAAATTACAGAACAAGTCGTTGAATCTGGTGTCACTGAAAAACAGGTGAAGATTCCCTTAAATGTTGATAAAAATACCTTTCCTGATGCAGGAGGTTTAGATATTCAGTTGGCGAGTACTTTGATTCCAGAAATTAAAGCACCAGCAAAACAGGCTGTAGAAGATGATGATTTACCATTTACAGAACCGGCGGCGAGTCAATTAATAATTGCTGCTAATTTGCAAATTATTGCACAGAAATATGGTCAGACATTTACAGAATTTAATCCTAGCCAACAAGCAAGTCAAGCAATTGAAAAATTACAAAAACTCCAAATAGCTGATGGTGGTTTTGCTGCTTTCCCCGGACAAGAAAAATCCGACCCTTGGGTTTCTTCCTATACGGGTGAATCTTTGGCTAAAGCTAGTCAGGTGTTCCCTAATTTAGTTGATTCTGCAATGGTGTCTCGCCTGAAAGCTTATTTACAAAAAGTTCTAGCAAACCCCGGAGAATACGACTTTTGCAAACAACTACTCTGTAAAAGGCAACTGCAACTTAATGCTTTAATCTCATTAGCAGAATTGGGAGATAAACGCAATACTTTCCTCGCAGATATTTATGAACAGCGCAATAATTTTGATGTAGCAACTCAAATTAAACTAGCGCGATACTCATCTCAATTCCCAGAATGGCAAGATGAATCTCAACAATTAGCGAACAAACTGCAACAGAATGTTTATGAAACTGGCCGCACAGCAGTTGTGAGTTTACCAACTAGTTGGGGATGGATGAGTTCATCTACTACGACGCAAGCACAAGCTTTACGCTTATTTATTGCCAAACAAAGTAAACCCGAAGTTATAGATAAATTATTTCAAAGTCTTCTGGCATTGCGACGGAATGGTACGTGGCAAACCAACTATAATAATGCCCAAACTTTAACAGCTTTGGTAGATTATAGTCAACTGCAACCCACACCACCTAATTTTGTTGCCACAGTGGAATTAGCTGGTAATAAGTTAGGAGAAAATCAGTTTAATGGCTATCAAAATCCCAGCTTACAGCTAAATGTGCCGATGAATAAATTACCTCGTGGGCGTAATGATTTAACCCTGCAAAAATCAGGTAATGGCACTTTACACTATCTGGTTGCTTATAATTATCGCTTGCAAGATAATCAACCAGGTAAATTTAACGGACTACGCATAACACGAGAAATTAGTCAAGTAAATAAAGAGAAAGTTTTGCAAAAAACAGGTCTTTATGCTTTCGATAAACCCTTGACTTTAGCCTCTGGACAAGTGTTTGATATTGGTTTAGAAATCATTGCCGATCGTTCTGTGGATCATCTGGTGATAAAAGATCCCCTACCATCAGGTTTTGAGGCTGTGGATGCGAGTTTTCAAACTGCTACAGCTGCATTACAAGCAAAAGCCGATAGCTGGGAACTTGGTTTTAAGAATGTGTACCGCGATCGCATTATCGCCTACGCCGACCACCTGGAACCAGGAGTTTATAGTCTGCATTACTTAGTCCGTTCTGTGACACCTGGTACATTTTCTTGGCCTGGTGCAGAAGTTCACTTGCAATATGCACCAGAAGAATTTGGGCGTACTGCTGAGTCTACATTAATACTGGAGGATGGGAAGTAATTATTTATGCCATCTTTGGCTACAACAAATCTAAAAATCTTTCCAAGTCTATACGGGCCTGCTTTAAAATCTTAGCTAGGGTGGAACGCTTAACTGGGCGGTGAGCTGGAACAGTTAATTTTAAGACTTCATCCGGTATGCTTTTTTCCAATCTAATGTGACTACCTCGCTGGCGTACAACTATCCATCCATCCCGTTCTAAAGCAGCGATAATCTGAGTGTAAGGTAAATTGGGAACTTTGCTCACAGTACCAATTCCCTGACTATTACGCCTTCTTGAGTAATCCATTCATCTTCCAATGGCTCAAGGTAAAGTTCTATTGCTTCTTGGATATTCTCTAATGCTTCTTCTAATGTTTCTCCTTCACTGATACAACCAGGAAGTGAGGGAACATGGACGGTGTATCCGCCTTCGTCACTGGGTTCTAATACAACTCTGAGTTTCATAACTTGACAATAAAGTTACTTTTTTATTTTCAATGATTTATGGCGATCGCACTACCATTACTGAGAGAAGAGTAGGCGATCGCATTATCGCCTACGCCGACCACCTGGAACCAGGAGTTTATAGTCTGCATTACTTAGTCCGTTCAGTGACACCTGGGACATTTTCTTGGCCTGGTGCAGAAGTTCACCTGCAATATGCGCCAGAAGAATTTGGGCGTACTGCTGAGTCTACATTAATATTGGAGGATGGGAAGTAATAATTGTACTTAATTACATTTTTGCAACTGCAATTAAAGTACAATAAAACAAATCACAATAAGATTCAGTCTGTTTAGCTTGGATAAACCCCAAGAGTTAGTATTAACTAAATGTTGAATTTAGCAGACCCCTATCTTTTATTGTGGAAAAATGAGTCAGATTCAGGAGTTGCATAAAGAAGCGATGGATTTAGCCGAAGCAGCTTTTACTGCTAAACTCAGAGGAGACTTAAAGCAAGCTAGTCAAGTTTCTCGACAAGCTTTTGAAAAAGAATCCCAAGCTGCTGCACTAATTGCCAATCAACTTGATGCCGAACCGACTCGTTCAGTATTGCATCGTAGTGCTGCAACTCTTGCAATAGACTGTGGTGAATTTCAAGCAGCAGAACGTTTAATTGCGATCGCATTATCAGGAAATCCACCCCAAGAAATTGCCCAAGAACTAAAAGATTTATTCATTCAAATAAATTTGCGCCCATATTTAGAACGTCATGGGCTTACTTTTGATGAAGAAAAGTTGAAGAATCTGACGGTAGATCAATAGTCAAACTTAGCCAAAGAATTATTGCGTAGTATTCATGAAGATGGTACTGAATACTTTACTATCAAAACTATATAAGCTTTTGTAAAAAGAGCGATCGCACTACCATTACTGAGAGAAGAGTAGGCGATCGCTTTTTTCTTGTGCATTTTTGCAAGATATAAATATTTAGTCATAAAGCTGAACTTATATCACTTATAGAGAATGTTTACAAAGCATTATCGCCTACGCCGACCACCTGGAACCTGGAGTTTATAGCTTGCATTACTTAGTTTGTTCTGTGACACCTGGGACATTTTCTTGGCCTGGTGCAGAAGTTCACCTGCAATATGCGCCAAAAGAATTTGGGCGTACTGCTGAGTCTACATTAATACTTGAGAATGTAAAGTAATTATTTATACTACTTTTAGCTACAACAAGTCTAAAAATCTTTCCAAGTATATACTCAAATTTTAGCTAGGGTAGAAGGCCTAACCAGCCGATTTGGTTTTTATGAGCGCAGGAAACGCTCATATAAGACCCTTTCTTAACAAGCGTACTTAAGTAAAGGCTACGTTTATTACATAGATATGTTGAAGTTAAAGTAAAAACAATAACAGTAAATTACCTGGTTACAATTTAGCCTTAGCCTCAATACGATATAACACAATACACCTAAAACCCTGATGTAGAGGTGAGATTTATCGCGTGTGTTCAAAGGCCAATTATCTACACACTCTTAACTAAACCTGCAATATCCAAATTAGACATTATTTGCTATTCAAATAGTGGGTTTTGAGCTAATGATTATCAAAAAAGTTTTGAGAATTTAACAATCAAAGTTTGAGCAGATTACCTTCCTACAACAAAATGGGTAAGTTACTTCTGCTTGAATATTAAACATTGAAAATCAGCACAATTAAAAATGCAACAAGTACTAGCATTGATTGAACAAAAAAAACAAGAATTTGCTCAAGTGCCATTGTTTAATTTTATGCAAGATAAAAGTATAAATCCCAGACAAAGGTTAGCTTGGGCACCATGTGCTGCTCATTTTATTATGAATTTTGGAGAACTGAATAAGTATTTTTTGCGAGTAGAACCAACAACCGATCCAATTCAGACATTAATTAACAAACATACTTATGAAGATGACCATCATTGGCTGTGGTTTCTGGAAGATTTGAAGAATCTAGAATTTGACAAAACCTTGCAATTTAGTGATGCATTGAAATTTCTTTGGAGTGAAGAAACTCAGAATGCTCGCTGGTTGAGCTATCAACTCTATCGATATACTTTGCAAGCTACTCCTATTCAAAAACTAATCCTCATTGAAGTTACCGAAGCAACAGGTAATATAATGTTTTCTATAGCAGCAGAAATTGGCAAAGAAATTAAAGCAATTACCCAAAAATCATGCCGATATTTTGCAGATTTCCATTTGGATGTTGAAACTGGTCACATGACAGGTTCATCTGGAATAGAGCAATTGTTACAAGATATTCAACTATCAGAAGCAGCGCAACAAGAAGCTTTTGAACTAGTTGAAAACTTATTTACAGTTTTTACCCAATTTACAAACGGTCTTTTGGTATATGCCAAAAACCATAAAATTGAGCAACTATTGAAAACTGCATAAATTAATTAGCAAATTTATTGAAATTGAAAATTAATACCTAATTAAAGCCGGAAGGAGAAATTTTACTATGTCACAGCACGTACAAAATGTTGTAATTGTCGGTGGTGGTTCAGCAGGTTGGATGACGGCAGCTTATTTGAGTAAAGCCTTGAAAAAAAATGTTCAGATTACCTTGGTAGAGTCTTCTAATATTACAAAAATTGGAGTTGGCGAAGCAACTTTTAGTAGCATCAAGTCATTTTTTGATTTTCTGGGATTACAAGAGTATGAATGGATGCCAAAATGCAATGCTACTTATAAAATGGGGATTAAATTTGTTGATTGGAATTCCGATCGCAGACACTTTTACCACCCTTTTGAAAGATTTGATTTTATTGATGGATTCAGTATCTCTGAATGGTGGTTAAAACTTAAGAGTGCCAATGAGGCATTTGATTATTCCTGCTTCATGGCACCGACGCTGTGCGATCGCCAAAGGTCTCCGAGATATCTTAATGGCAAAATCTTTGATGATAGAGTAGAACATTTATTCTCAGAGAAACATTTTTCTGAAAAAAATCTCATCACACTTGCTGATGCCGAAGGGCAATATCCTTACGCCTACCATTTTGATGCAAATCTAATTGCTAGATTCTTGAAAGATTATTCAATACAGAGGGGCGTGAAACAAATTGTTGATGATGTGGTAGATGTAAATTTAACCGAAGATGGAAGCATAGATAGTCTCAACACTAACGAGCATGGCATTATCAGTGGAGACCTTTTCATTGACTGTACTGGTTTCCGTGGTCTTTTGATTAACAAAGCTCTTGGTGAGCCATTCATTTCTTATTCAGAGTCGCTACTGTGCGATCGCGCGATCGCCATACAGATACCAAGCGATATTCAGAAAAATGGCATCAACCCTTACACAACTGCAACTGCTCTCTCATCAGGTTGGGTCTGGAATATACCTTTGTATGGCAGAGATGGTACAGGATATGTTTATTCTAGCGCCTTCATCTCTGCACAGGAAGCAGAACAAGAATTTCGTCAGCATCTAGGAAATGTCGCTGATAATTGCAAAGCCTCTCATATCCAAATGAGGATTGGACGTAACAGAAACTCATGGGTGAAAAACTGTGTAGCAATAGGGCTTTCCAGTGGCTTTGTTGAACCATTAGAATCTACTGGCATATTTTTTATTCAGCATGGAATCGAAGAGTTAGTCAATCACTTTCCAGGGAAATCGTTCAATGAAGAATTGATCCGCAACTATAATAGAGCGATCGCTAACTGTCTAGATGGTGTTCGGGACTTTTTGGTACTCCATTACCGTGCCAGCGATCGAGCAGATACAAAGTTTTGGCAAGCAACTAAGCAAGAAATTAAAGTTCCTACGGAACTGCAAGAAAAGTTAAAGTTGTGGAAAAGCAGATTACCAAATAAAAAGAATATCAATCCATATTTTCATGGCTTCGAGACATACTCTTATTCGGTAATGTTACTTGGACTCAATCATAAGCCTGAAGGTAGTTTACCTCTCTTGGAGCATCTTGACGACGAAAAGGCGCTAGCTAAATTTCAGGCAATTAAGGAAAAAGCCAATTACCTGAGTACAAATCTACCCTCTCAATATGAATACTTAACTTATGTAATTAAGTCTCAAGAACAGTCAGAATACCTCAGCGACAATCATTTACCTACTTCATCAGTGAACGAGAGCGCATATCAAATTCCTGTGCCAATTTAATATATGACTTACGCAAACAATAGTCAAAGCTTTGATTTTCTTCTTAGGACAATTCATGAATTGCCCCTACTCCGTGTACTTTTCCGTAAGTCCGATAATAATTGAGGAGAACCCAAAATGACAGCGAAACAAATATGCGTGATTGGGGCAGGCGTGAGCGGATTAGTCTCAGCCAAAACATTTCTTGAAGAAGGTTACGAGGTTACATTGTTCGAGAAACGGCAGGAACTTGGCGGTGTGTGGGAAAGGTCGAGGGCTTACCCAGGACTCTCGCTTCAAAATCCCAGAGACACCTATGCTTTCTCAGACTATCCTATGCCTGCGTCCTATCCAGAATGGCCTTCAGGAGAGCAAATATGCGCTTACCTTGAATCCTATGCCCAACACTTTGGTGTCACAGAAAAAATTCAGTTCGGTGCAAAAGTAACTAAAGTGGAGCGCAAATCAGGAAATACTCCTGGATGGATGGTTAGTGTTAGCTTTCAAGAAGATGGTAAGGAGATCGGAAAACAAAATTACAACTTCGACTTTGTGATTGTATGCAATGGCACTTATGATATTCCCTACATTCCTAACTTGCCGGGAATGGAAGAGTTCATTGCCGCCGGAGGTCAGATAATACATACTAATAACTTTAATGACGGCTCTGTAATTGAGGGCAAGCGAGTGGTTGTTGTCGGTTTTGGCAAGTCAGCCACCGATCTAGCGAATTTCGCAGCTAGCAAGGCTAAGGAATGTACCCTTGTGTTCCGTCAAGCGTTGTGGAAATTTCCCAACTTCTTTCTCGGTTTGTTCAACATCAAGTATATTTTCTTAACTCGGTTTGCAGAAACTTGGATGCCCTATCATAAACTTCAAGGATGGGAAAAATGGCTGCATAGTTTTGGCAAGCCACTAGTGTGGGCATTCTGGCGGCTAAATGAGACTATCATGCGTTTACAGTTTCCTCTTGATGCTTGTGGGATGGTGCCCAAACAACCGATGAACAAATTGATTGGTTGTAGTGTCGGCTTAGTGCCTAAAGGCTTTTTTGAGCATATACGCGCAGGCAAAATTCGTGCTGTGAAGACAAAAATCGACAAGTTTCTTGCTACTGGCGTCGAATTGAATAACGGCGAGCAAATACAGGCAGATATTGTTGTCTTTGGCACGGGCTTTCTTCAGGATATCCCCTTTCTAGAAGAGAAGTACCGCAGACACGTATTTGATGAGGAAGGCACTATCCATCTTTACCGCCATCTCATTCACCCTCATGTTCCCCAGATGGGTTTTGTTGGTTATAACTATACTTTCTGTGCCCAGTTATCAGCAGAAATTGGTGCTAGGTGGTTATCAGAGTATGTCAAAGGAAATATATCTTTACCATCCCCGCAACAGATGTTAGAGGATGTAACGGCAGAGTTGGAATGGAGGAAGAAAGATAGACCTTATTCTTTCGTCAGTGGAGCATGTGTAACTCCTTTTACATTCCATTACATTGATGAATTGCTTCAGGATATGGGTCTTAGCACCCGCCGCAAACCAGGAAACCTGCTTGCAGAGTTGATGATGCCAGCAGACCCATCTGCCTATAAGAATCTCCGACAGGAATTACAGGCAAAACAACAGCCATCTCTTAATGATTCTGCGATCGCCAAATTACAAAAGCGATGTCTGCGACAAGACGAAACGTCTAGGCACTCATACATTAACCATTAAATTTTTCAGACTTCACTACTACCCATTGCGTCACAGCCGCCATTGCTCGCCAACCTAAAAATTTACCAATAGGTTCCGCCCGTTGGATGGCAATACGAGTTAAATTGCCACCGACTCGTTCATGCCATTGAAATAAAGTCTGCTCGCCCTCAACTGTGACAACATTGGCCACTAAGCGTCCACCCGGCCGCAGTGCTTCCCAGCAAACATCAAAAAGTCCTGTTGCTGTCACCCCACCACCAATAAAAATGGCATTTGGTGCTGGCAAATCTTTCAGGGCATGGGGCGCTTTGCCTTCAATGATTTGCAGATTTGGAGTTCCGAGAGTGGCGGCATTATCGGCAATATACAGTAGTCTAGAGGAGTTTTGTTCGATCGCGATCGCTCGACATTGCGCATTACTCCGCATCCATTCAATTGAAATTGAGCCGCAACCCGCACCCACATCCCACAATAACTCTCCTGGTGTAGGTGCTAAAGCTGTTAGGGTGATTGCCCTAACTTCACGCTTCGTTAACTGTCCATCGTGGTGGTAGGCGTTATCTGGCAATCCTGGTAATCTTGGTAATGAAATAACCCCAGTATCAGCAATACAATTAACTGCGATCGCATTCAAAGCCGCAACTTCGGTTTCACCCCAGGATGCAGCCGTACCTTCTACAATTCTTTCATGAGCGCCGCCCATACGCTCCAATACGGTGAGCTTACTGCCACCATAGCCGCGATTTGTCAAAATTTGAGCAACCAGCGCTGGGGTGTCTTTACCCTCACTCAAAATCAACAGTCGCGCTCCCGGATAAATGTAAGACTGGAGTAGGGAGGATGGACGACCATTCAAACTCAAGGTTTCTACCTCAGTCAAAGACCATCCCACCCTGGCACAGGCGAGGCTGAAGGCTGAAGGTGCGGGGATAATCGTCATTTCAGAGACGGGAATTCGCCGCGCTAAGGTGACACCAATGCCGTAACACATCGGATCGCCGCTTGCGAGTACGCAGATTGACTGACCCCGGCGCTGAATGATTTCCTCTACTGAAGCACTAATGGGAGATGTCCAGACTAGTTTCTCACGTCGATCGTCTGTAGGAAGCATTGCTAAATGGCGATCGCCTCCCACAATTACTTGAGCTCGATCGATTAAAGAACGAGCGATCGCGCTTAACCCCTGTAATCCATCTTCCCCAATGCCAACAATAGAAAGCCATTTTTGTATCATGCTAATTCATGATTAATTACTTCATAACGTTATTGGCAGGAACTTTTAACTGATAATTCCGAGATTGTTGTAGATTTCGATCAGATTGCCATCGGGATCGCGCAAATGATCTGTGCGGATTCCCCAGCTTGGGCGATCTTGTGGTTGAGTCACAACGAGCGCATTTTGAGCCTTTACTTGCTCATAGACCTCATCCACGTTATCGACTGCCAAAATCAAGACTATTTTATCTCGATTGACAACGTATGAAGGTTGTTCAATTCTTGGGACTACTTCAGCCATTAATTCTTGTTTGAGTAAACCCAGCTTGAGATATCCGGTATTAAACTCAGCATATCCGCTATTTTCATCGCCCCAATCGACATCAAATTTCAGCAGATCCCGGTAGAACAGAAAAGAATCTTTGTAGTTGGAGACAAGCAGTCTCAGGTGTGTTAGCTGAAGCTTCATATCTGTTGGGTTAGTCTACTAACTGTGAATTCTAGGTTCTGGGTGCAAAGTCGCCAGCAACTCGCTTTCGACAATTGCTAATTCATCAAGCCGCTGCATAACAATTTCTTTGTCGAAATAAGTAGCAGCTAAAACCCAATATATACCGTAGTGACGCGCTTCGGATGCCATTAGCCCACGATAAAATTTTGCTAACTCTGGCTCTGGACAGTGAGCAGCTAATAGTCCCAGGCGTTCGTGAGAGCGAGCTTCAATTAAACCAGTGACTAGTAAGGAATCCAAAAATCGCTCAGGTTCTTTGGGGCGTACTTGAGCTTTTAAACCCGCGCCATAAGGAGGCGGTGGTAGGGGAGCTAGGGGAATATTTCGGCGTTCTAACCATTGGTTGACTAGCTCAAAATGTTCTAGTTCTTCGCGGGCGATCGCAGTTAACTCCCGAACCATTTTAGTATTGGAAGGGTAGCGAAACATCATGTTTAAGGCTACGCCTGCTGCTTTGCGTTCGCAGTGCGAGTGGTCGAGTAAGATGATATCTAAATTAGCGATCGCTTGTTCTAACCAAGCAGAACTAGTAGGCTGTTTCAGGGCGTTGATAGTGGATAACTGAGTAAGCACAGAGTTAATCAATTTTGGATTTTGGATTTTGGTGAGGTAGCCCCCGTCTTGGCGGTTCCCGTCGATGGGGGACTACCGAACCCGAAGGGATTTTGGATTTTTCAATAGTTTAAACTATTAGTCCACCAAAGAAACTTTGCGAGATTTATCGTCAGAAAATCAAGTTCTTTTCTCCCTACCTTCCCTGCTCCCCTGCTCCCCTGCTCCCCTGCCCCCTGCCCCCCGGTCACTGAGCGTAGCCGAAGTGCTGCCCCCTGCCTCCCTCATTCCTGCTGCTGCCGTTTCTCTATGTCTTGAGTAGAAATCATACTGCTGACTTTCTCTACATCTACCATCATCAAAACTGCTCCTTGCATTTCAGCACCAAACAGCGGAGTAATTGCCAGGTAACATTTTATTTGCCTACCTCGACGATTGGTAGCATCGAGGATCGTTTCTTGAAACTGCTTTCTCCCGGATAGGGATTCACGAATAGGCGATCGCAACTGCTCGACGGGTAGCCCAATATCTAAGCTGAAAATAGACTTGCCGATCACTTCATCAGTTCGCAAGCCCCATAAATCTTCTACCATATAATTCCAAATAGAGATATTAAAGCTGCTGTCAATTACCACTATTCCCGTTTGCAGACTTCTGAGAATAGAAATTAGACTAATATTTGTGTGATTAAGTTCTGTGGTGCGCTGGTTCAGTTCGCTATTAATTGTCTGTAATTCTTCATTAGTAGATTGGAGTTCTTCATTCATTGTCTCCAATTCTTCATTGGTAGATTGGAGTTCTTCGTTGGTAGTTTCTAACTCTTCATTGGTAGATTGTAATTCTTCGTTGGTAGTTTCTAATTCTTCATTGGTAGATTGTAATTCTTCGTTGGTAGTTTCTAATTCTTGTTGGGAACGTTTCAACGCATCTTGAAGTTTAATATAACGGCTGACATCGTGAAAGGAAATACTGACTCCTAATAAGCTGTTATCTGTTTCTTGTAAAGGCGTAATTTGTACATCTAAATATTGAATTTCTGTGTTAGATATATAGCGCTCTACATTTGTTAGGATCACAGGACGGCGTTCGGTATAAGCCCGTTCAATTAGCGATCGCAATTCAACAGGCCGATAGGAAAGTTCTAGATCCTGGAAGGGACGAGCTAAATCTTTGGGGAAAAGGGCGAACAAAATTCGCGCTTGCTCGTTCACCATTACCAGAGTGCCATTGGTATCAATGACTATTTGGGCGATTGGAGTTGTGTCAAAACCCATATCTCGCAATCGGACATTTTGAGCCAAACGGTTGCTAGATTCGTCATCTGCGGGATTTGCCATAACTAAAAGGCGATCGCGTAAATTCACCGTCGATACTTTAGTAAATATTCGGTTTTTCAAGTCCAGCGGCGTAAACAAGTTAGAATGCATCAATAGCATCTCTGCTTTTCCTAAAAACAAATAGCCATTCTCATTTAGTGCAAAATGAAACCGGGCTAGAATTCGCCCTTGAGTCTCAGAATTAAAATACATTAATGTATTGCGGCTGACTAATAAATCTAAGCGCGAAATGGGTGCATCTTGAAGCAAATCGTGGCGACCAAAAATCACTGAGCGGCGCAAGTCTTGGCGGAAAACATGGCGGTTCCCGACAAATTCAAAGTATTTCTGCCGCAGTTCATCTGGTATAGATTGGACATCTTTTTCTGAATACACGGCTTGCCTAGCCTGGTTGAGAGCATCTTCATCTACATCTGTGGCGTAGATTTTTACTCGTTGACGAAATTCCTCTGCTCCCAATATTTGGGCCATCAACATTGCCAGGGTATAAGCTTCTTCTCCAGAAGCACAGCCAGCGCTCCAGATACGGATTTGCTCGGATGCTTTTTTATTGTTAATCAGATTAGGCAGTATTTGCTCTGCTATTTCTTCCCAAGCTGATGAATCTCGAAAAAAAGCGGTGACGTTAATTAAAATCGTATTGAAAAGATGATTAAATTCTTCAGGATAAACTTCTAGATAGTCTTGATACTCTTCAAAATTTTCTATGTTTAATGACTGCATCCGCTTGAATACTCGACGTATCAAAGTCGAGCGCTTATAGCCTGTAAAATCAAATCCCCGGCTTTGTCTGAGATAAACCAGTAAATTTTCAAATTTAGGATCTTTTTCTGCGGAAGTCATAGTTTAAGGGGGCAGGGGGCAGGAACAAAGGAGTGGAGTTTTGATTATGCTTCCACAAGTATCAAAGACTCATTAATGGAGTTCAAAGCTTCATTAACGGAGTTCAAAGCCTCATTAATGGAGTTCAAAGCCTCATTAATGGAGTTCTAAGCCTCATTAATGGAGTTCAAAGCCTCATTAATGGAGTTCAAAGACTCATTAATGGAGTTCTAAGCTTCATTAATGGAGTTCTAAGCTTCATTAACGGAGTTCAAAGACTCATTAATGGAGTTCAAAGCCTCATTAAACTATGTTGACACTAAGTTAGTTGCACTTTAATACATATTTCCTCTACTCCTCTGTCCCTATGCCTCTGAGTTTAGTTAAATTTTCCCATGATTAAACTTACCAGGGTGGTAGAAATTTCATCAAGAGGTAGAATAAAATCTACATTGCCAGTGTTAATTGCGGCGGAGGGCATCCCCGCAAATTCGGCGGTTTTTACGTCTTGGACAATGACAGTACCGCCCATTTTTTTAATTGCTTCTATTCCGATTGTGCCATCGCTACCCGTTCCACTTAGCACAAGAGCGATCGCTCTGTCTTTGTAAGTGGCTGCAACTGATTCAAATAATAAGTCAGCCGAAGGACGTAAAAAATGTACTAATTCCGACTGTGATAAGGAAAGTGTACCGTCACCGTTAACCAACAAGTGACGATCGGGTGGAGCAATGTAAGCCGTTCCTGGGGTAAGGGAATCTCCTTCTTGTGCCTGTTTGACAGTAATATCTGTGCGCCGACTGAGAATTTCTGCCATAAACGACGGATGTTCGGGAGCCAAGTGTTGCACAATGGCGATCGCGGCTGGAAATTCTGCTTTTAGAATCGATAGCACTTGAATTATAGCAGTCAGTCCGCCTGCGGAGGCTGCGATCGCCACTAGATCAAAGGCAGCATTAGTAAAGTGAGGTGGATGATTTTTGGCATTTTCTGCCATTTCAATCATGATTTTGCGCCTATGACTATTTGCGTAACTTCTTTAGTTACAAATAGCATTAATTAAGTTACAATTTTTTATTATTTACATATATTATACAGGATATTTGAACTACTTCAGCATTTTTTTGCCTTTAGCGATCGAATTCACAGGTTAATCTTCCTGCTCTAGAATACGTTTCGCTTCCAAAAGTTGCTGCTTATGTTCCTCACTAACTGTTGGGTATTGCAGATTTAGTTCTTCTAATTTTGTGCAGATAATATTAGCAACGGTTAGCCGTGTAAACCATTTGCGATCGGCAGGGATAATATACCACGGTGCCCATTTAGTACTAGTATTATTAAAAACTTCTTCATAAGCATTCATATAATCATCCCAAAAAGCTCGTTCTCGGACATCATTATCTGAAAACTTCCAATTTTTATCAGGAGAGTCAATCCGTGCTAAAAAGCGTTTTTTCTGCTCTGACTTAGAGACATTTAGAAAAAACTTCAAAATGATTACGCCATTATCAACCAAATATTTTTCAAAGTTATTTATTTCTTCAAAACGCTGTTTCCATATCTTATTGCCATTAGGAATATAAGGAAGTTGTTGTTTTTGAAGCATTTCTGGATGGACGCGAACCACTAGCGCTTCTTCATAGTATGAGCGGTTAAATATGCCAATTCTTCCTCTTTCTGGCAGAGCTTTCATTGAGCGCCACAAGTAATCATGGTCTAATTCTTCCGCACTGGGGCCCTTAAAACTAAACACCTGAAATCCCTGTGGATTAACACCAGAAGTTACGTGTTTAATAGTGCTGTCTTTGCCAGCAGCATCCATTGCTTGAAAAATAATCAACAGAGCATAGGTATTTTGAGCATAGAGAATATTTTGGTAATTAGCTAGTCGTTCAATATCTACCTTTAATTTGGTTGCAGCATCAGCTTTTTGATGAAAATCAGTTTTATAAGCTGGGTCATAGTTTTTTTTCAGAGAAATCTTTGAACCAGGTGGAACAATGAAAGCATCATGATTCATTTATAAAATCTCCTAACAGCTATTTAATACCCAAGCACATTTTGAAGCGTTAATCCCTGAAAGTTAAATAAAGCAACGTAAATAATTAAAAGTTTGTAGTGAGGACTTTAGTCCTCTTGCAAAAATCCTTGAATCACCCCTCCCCAGCCCTCCCCTTATAAAGGCTACGGTGTACACACAAGTTGAATTACCCCCCTTAATTCCCCCGATGCATTGGCTACGGTGTACACATAAGTTGAATTACCCCCCTTAATCCCCCCTTGTAAAGGGGGGAAACTGGAAAATCTAGTTCCCTCCCCTTTCCAAGGGGAGGGTTAGGGTGGGGTAAAAACCAGATTTCTTACATTACTTAATTTACTTCGATTTATTCTCATCTACTTACTTCCGTCGCTTTGGCATAGGACGCATTGCTTCACGTCCCAAGATAAACATCCCCGTAATACCTAAACAGACAAACCAAATATATTGATACCAATATTGCCGAATTTGTACAACTGTACTGGTTTTTGGATGCAATGTATTTAAGTATAGCAGCAGCATCAATATCATCAGTGCCCCAAAACCAACAAGGCTCAAGCCAATAAAAATTCGTGCAGAACGCAGTTCAAAATCATTAATAGTATTTAGGTCAATTTCTGCCAGTTCCTTAAAGGAGTCATCCGCCAAAGATGAGGCTGCTTGGAATCTATTACTCAGTTTTGATGGCAAAATCGGCGACAGTTTCGCTACAGTTGGGCGACGAAGTAAAGCCTCAGTATCTCGCAGCAGTTCCAGTGGCTTACGGGTAGTAGTTGGTTGAGCAAACTCTATGTTGTCTGTAGGAGTTGAGGCATTAGCTTTGCTTTCAAAATCCATAGTATACTTCGGAAAAACCAGGATATACATAGCCTAGCGAATCAAAAGACAAATGCGTGAAAATAATTCGTAATTCGTAATTCGTAATTCGTAATAACGTTCGTGGACTCGTTAGCGCAACGCTAATGTAATTCGTAATTAATTGATTTATAGGGAAAAACATATTTTTTACTCAAAGTAAGTGAATTTGGGCGTTGGATAATTACAAACTATTCGTCCATTTCTTTTAATGTAGCTAATGCCGATGGAGATAAACGACTGAGATAGCGGAATATCCAATATTTAAAGATAGTATTTAAAATCACAGGAAATGTAGCAATAAAGAAAAAGATTACATTTCTAGTGGGTGGTAGACCTAAATGTTCTGCCAATCCTGCAAGCAGGACTTCCCACCCATCTGGTGAGTGAAATCCGACAAATATATCTGTAAACAGAATAATTAAAAAAGCTTTGGCACTATCGCTCAGACCAGAGACAATGGTATCCATAAAAGACTTAAGGATCGCAATTTCTCTTTTGCTCATGGCGATAACTATGCCAAAAGAAAAAAGTGATATTAAATCTGCAAAAACATTACTAATACTACTATTACTTTTTCTGCTAAATTCTTCCGAGATTTCAAGTGCTTTACTCTTAATTTTTTCTTGTGTTAACTCTGAAGAAAGTGCTGGTGCTTGATTAATAAAATATTCAAATCTCAATTCTTCTTGAAAATTATGAAATTCATGGAGAGCTTCTTTTTCCATATCAGAATTGATAAATATTGTAGTTGCATTATCTCCTCTAACCCTTTCTAGGATTGGACTTACAATATATTCTTTAGAAAAATATTGAGTTAAAAGCGGTACAAGAATGAGAACTATCAAAAATCGCAGGGCAATTATTGTTCTACCTTTAGAAAGACGATAATTCCTGATAAATTCTTCTTCTGTCTGCGGTGCAAAATCTGCTTGAATTTTATTAATCCTTCTGCCGATAGAATTCTTAGGCAATCTAGGTTTTGGAATTGGAGGGTTAATTTGAGGATCGTTTATATTAGATGAATTTAGCTGTTTTTTTATTTCGTTATCATTAATGTTTAAAGGCTGATATGTTGACACTAAAGAAGTATTGTTAATTACTTCATCTTTGATAGCATATTTCTCTACTACTTCATCAATAACCTTCAATTTTTCTAATAAAACCGAATTAGAAATATTGACAATTCCCCGACTAAGCTGAAATTCTGCAAGCCTGAACTTAATAATAGTTAGATTCTTATTAAGATATACTTGCCAATAAGACATGACATTTTCAGTATAGTTTACTGATTGTAAAGATATTTTTTTGCTATCAAAATATTCGTTCTCAACGTTTTTAATTCTCTGAGCTGCTTGGTAAGCTTCTAAAAGTGCCCTTTCTGGCGTATCTGAAAACCAACGCTTAAGCGATCGCAAATATTTTTGGAATGTTCTGGTAAGTGAGTTTTTCATTACATATATGACTTTTAGATAATGTGTATTATAGTTATATAATCATAAAAAATGGGTAATATAGCTAAATAGTTAGTCCAATCCAGATTCAGGTAATACTCCCTGATGCGATGTCTAGGAAGGGCTAGGTCTACGCTAGCAATTTTATATTACCTGTATCAGATGCGGCATAGATTGGCACTGGTTATTTATATTGGCAGTTTATCCATTACACTGTCATTATTGACACTAGAGGTCAGTATTTATGCTCTATATAAAAGCCTTGATTGTAACATTTCACAATCAAAGCAAATTTTTCACTATGCAGAGTCTATCACTGTTAAAGGGAATAGGAAGTAAAGATGTTGCTTTCTCATCTCCCTTATCCTTCTATTCACTACTCGCCACTCCCAAGTTTTAAATTATGAGTTTGAGTCTATGCATGATTGTGAAAAACGAAGCAGCAACACTGCCTAAATGCCTGAGCAGTGTGAGAAAAGTAGTGGATGAAATGATAGTCTTGGATACAGGCTCAATCGATCGCACTCCCAATATTGCCCAACAACTCGGTGCAAAAGTTCATCATTTTAAATGGTGTAATGACTTCAGTGCTGCCCGCAATGCAGCTCTCAAATATGTCACTGGTGATTGGATTTTGGTATTAGATGCTGATGAAACTCTAACTCCAACAATTGTACCGCAGTTACGAGAGGCGATCGCAAGAGATGAATATTTGCTCCTCAACCTCGTCCGCCAAGAAGTTGGTGCAGAACAATCTCCTTATTCTCTGGTTTCCAGGCTATTCCGCAATCATCCAGATATTCGTTTTGACCGTCCTTACCATGCCTTGGTAGATGATAGTGTGTCAGAAATTTTAACCAAAGAACCCCATTGGCAAATAGGTTATTTACCTGGGGTTGCCCTTATACACACAGGATATCAAAAAAGTGCGATCGCTCAAAATAACAAATATGCCAAAGCCACTACAGCAATGGAAGGGTTTCTCGCAACTCATCCCAACGATCCCTATGTTTGCAGTAAATTAGGAGCGTTGTATGTGCAAACTGGGAAAATTTCTCAAGGTATGGATTTGCTAAGACATGGAATCATCGTTGCTGAAGACAACTACGATATTTTATATGAACTCCACTATCATTTAGGCATTGCCTACAGTCGGTTGCAAAAATCCCCACAAGCGATTTCTCACTATCAAGCTGCCATCAAATTGCCAATTTATCCCATGCTGAAACTAGGAGCATACAACAACTTGGGTAACTTACTCAAAGCAGCAGGAGATTTCAACGGTGCGAAAACTGCTTATATCACAGCTTTGAAAATCGATCCCACTTTTGTTTTTGGACATTATAATTTGGCGATGACATTTAAGGCTTTGGGTTTATTTGCAGATGCGATCGTATATTATCAACATGCAATTACCTTAAATCCCAACTATGCCGAAGCATATCAAAATTTGGGGGTAGTGTTGCTGAAAGTTGGCAATCATCAAGATAGTTTAGCAGCTTTTAAAAAAGCGATCGCCCTTCACGAAAGGTATAATCCCGAAGAAGCGAAGAGACTACGCCAGGGATTGCAAGAGATGCAGTTGATATAGGGCATTGGGGCATGGGGCATTGGGCATGGGGCATGGGGCATTGGGCATTGGGCATGGGGCATGGGGCATTGGGCATTGGGCATTGGGTATGGAGGAGAATAACAAATGACAAATGACAAATGACAAATGACAAATGACAAAGGTTGTTTGTGTGAATATGCGGAACTTCAAAAACTTGAAGCTGGAAACATAAAACATCAGACTGAAGTATAGTTCAATACAGTTAAGTTAACTGTATTGACTTATAGTCTCAAGACTTGCCTCCCCTAGTTCTCCCCGATTGTTACCTAATCTAAAAATACCAACCCAAAAGTTAAAATCAAAACTTTTGGCAGTATCAAACTTTCCATTATTTTATGAATAAAGATATAAAATTATTTCGTATATTTTGTTCATCTTCGGTGATGTTGGCAGCATAATTACCTTCACGGGCATAATTTTTTAAAGAATACAACAACGTAGATGCAATAAGTATCTGAGGAAGTAATACCTATGCTTGAAACCCATCTTATCCACACCGAAGCTGATTATCGTGCTGCACTTGATGAAATTGAAAGATTGTTTGATGCAGAACTAAATACACCAGAGTTTGACCGCTTGGAAGTTTTAACTGCGCTTGTGAAAGCATACGAGCAAAGGCATTATCCAATCGAAGCACGAGATCCTATTGAAGCAATCTTATATTATCTTGAATCCCGCGAGTTGTTTTTAGCTGACATAGAGCCAATGAAAGAAGCGATGTTTTACTAAAAACTCCTGGAACTTGAGCATCAGAACTCGGAACTTGAACTTCGGAACACGAAACTTGAGGTTTAAAAATGAACTCCACCAGTTCTGAGTCGAAAAGGTGGAGTTAAAAAGTCGAAGAGTAGAGAAATGCTCCTCACAAATGACAAATACTTCGACTTCGCTCAGTACAAATGACAACTGACAAATGACAACCAACTAAATACGCGACTTGACAAATTTCTCTAATCTATCCATTCCCTTTTCAATCGTCGCCATATCTGTGGCGTAGGAAAGGCGAATGTTGTCATCAGCGCCAAAAGCAATTCCGGGAATGACTGCAACTTGATGTTCTTCCAACAAAGCGTCACAAAATTCTAAAGATTTTAGACCGGTTTTGCTGATATCAGGGAACAGATAAAAAGCGCCATCTGGTTTTGCAGTACTCAATCCGGGAATGGCGTTGAGTCTGTCTAGCATTACTTGTCGTCGTTTGGCGAAGGCTTGGCGCATTTCTTCGACACAATCTTGAGAACTTTGTAGCGCCGCGATCGCACCATATTGGGCAAAGGTACACACGTTAGATGTACTATGCCCTTGGATGGTACTGGCTGCTTTAATGATTTCCACAGGCCCCGCTAAATAGCCCAGACGCCACCCAGTCATGGAATAAGCTTTCGCAAACCCATTACTAATCAAAGTACGATCAAAAATTTCCTTCCCAAGAGAACCGATGCTGATGTGTTCTGCACCGTCGTAGAGAATCTTTTCGTAAATCTCATCAGAGACAACAAAGATATCTGCATCAACTATTACCTGCGCCAGTGCTTTGATTTCATCTGGCGTGTACACCATCCCAGTGGGATTAGATGGAGAGTTGAGGATAAATAACTTCGTCTTCGGCCCGATCGCTTTACGGAGTTGTTCGGGAGTAATTTTATAACCCGTCGTCGCATCTGTAGGCACAATCACCGGGACTCCACCGACCAAAGTTACCATTTCGGGATAACTTAGCCAGTAAGGTGCAGGGATAATTACCTCATCGCCTGGATCGATTAGCGCCACGATTAAGTTGTACAGAGAATGCTTACCGCCATTGGTGACAATCACATTCTCTGACTTGTAATCAAGACTATTGTCGGTTTTAAGCTTGTGGGCGATCGCTTCCCTTAACTTTGGTTCTCCGGCTGCTGCACCATATTTGGTTTTGCCTTCATCCAAAGCTTTGACTGCTGCGGCTTTAATATGCGCCGGGGTATCAAAATCTGGTTCTCCAGCGCTAAAACTACAAACATCTATTCCTTCCGCCTTCAGTGCCTTAGCCTTGGCTGCGATCGCTAAGGTTAATGAAGGTGTTACCTGACTTACTCTTGCTGCCAGCTTCATTCTTACTATTTTTTGGCAAATCTTTCACTTATCTAAGGATATCCCAGAATCCCTACCAAGATTTGCTTTTTCTAAATTCGTTGAGGATTGGCGAGATGAGGGAGCAGGGGAGCAGGGGGAGACAAGGGGACAAGGGGACAAGGGGACAAGGAGATAAACAAAACTCTTAACTCTTAACTCAGCACTCCTAACGCCCAATGACAAATGACAAATGACAAATGACAAATGACCAATGACAAATGACTCCGCAAAGCAGTTTGATTATTGACTCTTAAGGATGTATCGTATATAACTTGATTTTTAGTGAAAACTAATTGTTTATATGCAGATTAAGAAACTTTTAATTGCATCTTCTCTGCTAATTACTGGTCTTTTTATACCTAATGCTGCCATTGCTCAAAATCGCGGTACTCCGGGGAAATTTGATTTTTATGTACTAACACTCTCTTGGTCGCCGGATTATTGTGCGGCAAATGGTAGCCGTGACAAGCAGCAGTGTGGTACTGGAAGGAAACTTGGTTTTGTACTACATGGTTTGTGGCCGCAGTACCAAACTGGTTATCCTGCTAATTGTTCCACGCAAAAATTACCGTCGGAAGTAAAGCGGCAATTTCCCAATTTGTATCCTAGTAATAAACTTTACGATCATGAATGGGAAAAACATGGTACTTGTTCGGGGAAAACTCCTGCGGAATACTTGGCATTGAGTAAAAAATTAAAAGATGCGATCGCTATTCCCGCAGCTTACAATCGCCCTAATAAACCCGTGCGTACCACAATTACAAATTTTAAAAATTCATTTGTGAGTGCGAATAATAAAATTAATGCTGATGGTATAGCACCTTTTTGTTCTGGTTCAGGAAGATTTTTGCAAGAAGTCTTCTTTTGTTATTCCAAAAACGGCGAACCTGGTATTTGTAGCGCCGAAATTTTGAAGCGATCGCAAAAAAGTTGTGGCCAGCCAGATTTCTTATTGAGAAACGTTAGATAAAAATGGGGAATAGGGAATAGGGCATTGGGCATTGGGCGTTAGGAGTGCTGAGTTAAGAGTTAAGAGTTTTGTTTATCTCCTTGTCCCCTTGTCCCCTTGTCCCCTTGTCTTCCCCTGCTCCCCACTCCCCGTTCCCTAAGCGATCGTCACATCTGGCGACAAATAAACATCTTGAATGTTATGAAACAGTTTTACACCTTCCTCAAAGGGACGTTGGAAAGTTTTTCGCCCAGAAATTAATCCTGAACCACCAGCGCGTTTGTTGATTACGGCGGTGCGTATTGCTTCGGCGAAGTCATTTTTACCAGTCGCGCCACCAGAATTAATCAACCCGACACGCCCAGAGTAGCAATTTAGTACTTGGTAACGAGCTAAATCAATTGGGTGATCGGTTGTCAACTCTGTGTAAACCCGCTCATCGGTTTTGCCGTAACTCTTACCAGTGGCTTTGGCAATTGCACCGTAACCATTGTTATTTTCGGGTAACTTTTGTTTGATAATGTCAGCTTCAATGGTTACACCCAAATGATTCGCTTGTCCGGTGAGGTCAGCCGCAAGGTGGTAATCTTTATCTTGTTTAAAAGCGTTATTCCGCAGATAGCACCAGAGAATAGTCGCCAAACCCAGTTCATGGGCGCGTTTAAAAGCTTTGCTGATTTCCTGAATTTGTCTGGTAGAATTCTCGGAACCAAAGTAAATTGTCGCACCTACGGCAGCCGCCCCTAAATTCCAAGCTTGTTCTACATCCGCAAACAATACCTGGTCAAATTGATTGGGGAAAGTCAGCAATTCGTTGTGGTTGATTTTGGCAATAAAGGGGATTTTGTGGGCATATTTCCGTGATACAATGCCTAATGTTCCCAAAGTGGTAGCAACCGCATTGCAACCTGCGGCGATCGCTAGCTTGAGAATATTTTCTGGGTCGAAGTAAATCGGATTGGGCGCAAAAGACGCACCAGCTGAGTGTTCAATCCCTTGGTCTACTGGTAAAATCGAGAGATAACCTGTGTTTGCCAGACGACCAGTAGAGTAAAGTAAATGGATATTACGCAATACTTGAGGATTGCGATCGCTGTTGAGCCAGATGCGATCTACAAAGTCTGGGCCCGGTAAATGTATTAAATCACGAGAAACTTTTGCTTTGTAAGTAAGCAGGTCTTCAGCCTCTTTACCTAGCAATGATTCAATAAAATTAGGCTCTTTGAGCGTTGTAGTCATAGTATTATCCTCAAAAACTGAGCAAATGACCTTGTTTTTAAGATAGCATTTCTAATATTGCTAACTTGGTTGTACGGTCATTAGTTATGTGTATTCTTTTTGAATATATAGCAATCTTCTTTTATAAATGAAAACCAAAAGGCTGAGATTTCCCCCTTGTTTCAATAAGCCGAGAATCTTGTGATGAATGAATAAGTAAGGCTATACTACCGGAAGTATTAAATCAACTTTCGGAATTGATATTTTCAACTTCAGTTACCAACATCAAACAGTACAATTATACTATCTTGCGATCGTAACTGAAAATTGAAAACCCCTCTTTCCCGGATTTGGGTAATAATTTTGAACAAAATAAATACAATTGTATGAGTAAGTTTCAAATCGATATCGACTTTAGCAATATAGATTTAGCTTCTCTTGAGACAGAAGAAGATTTTCAAAGAGAAGCAAAAATGTTACTCCCAAAGGCACTGGTCAAACTAGGTGAAAGTGTGGGTGAAAAAACTTGGGAAGAATTACAGCAAAAGCTGCAAGGAACTGGAGGTAAACTCAAATCTTCTCCCAGCGAGAAACGTAGGTTTATTCAAGAAACTGGAAGAACTTATCAACGAAATGCTAGTAACAGAGAAAAACAAGAACTAGAAGAATATATAGTAGAGCAATTACGGCAGCACAAGTAATATTTGTCAGAAGTTAACTTATCAGACATGATTCAAATAAGCCAGCGACGAATAAACTCCACTTGGAAGCGATAGCCGTCATCAACTTCCTCAATTAACTTCCGTTGCAACAGCAAGTTGAAAGTAATATCAGCATCGGGGAACTGTTGCAATAGAGTTTGGCGGCTGACTATAGCCCGTTCCCCTTGAGCGGCGATAAAACGTAGAATAGCTTGTCCAGTAGCATCTACTTGGTTGTTTTGAATGTCAGCAAAGAAAAATCCGCCACTTTGCAAAGCTTCTGAATGCGCTCGTGCATTAGTGCAATAATTAGCTTGGAATATTTAGGTGTTAATAAGTTTAAATTTATTCTAGTCTACTAGCAGAATTAACATCTAAAAACAACGTCGCTTGTGGTTGTTGACGAAGAATAGAAGCTGGACAGTCTGTACCGATATAGCTTTGCAGCATATCTTTTACCACATTCGCTTTACGTTTTTCTGGAGCAAGACAGATAATTTTTTTAGCCGAACAAATTGTTGGGATGGTGACAGTAAAAGCATACTGTGGAACATTTTCTAAATTCGGAAAGTGACCTGTACTTACTTGTTGCTGACGGTTCACAGTATCCAGTTTTACCAGTTTCACGCTGTAAGGATCTTGAAAATTTGCTACAGCCGGATCGTTAAAAGCTAAATGTCCATTTTCGCCAACACCAAGACAGCATAAGTCAATCGGTTGTGCTTGCAATAATTTAGTGTAGCGATCGCACTCTGCTACTGGTTGTAATGTATCACCTTCTATATAGTGAAATTGCTTAGGATGAATCCGATTCTCTACACGTTCTCGCATATAACGCCGAAAACTAGCAGAATGATCGGCAGTAATTCCCAAATATTCATCTAGATGGAACAGAATAATCCGCGACCAATCTACACCACCCAATGCAATCAAAGCATCAAGAAATTTGAGTTGGGAGTTACCTGTAGCTAACAATACAGCAGCTGTTTCTTGAAGATTAAGAACTTGCTGTAAATATTTTTGCACGATTTCGGCAACATCCTCAGCCATTTCGACTTCAGAGTTGTAAATCTGTACTAGTAAATCGTCAACACGAAAAAAGTTTGTGGCGGCTACCATTTGCTTACGAAGAAGGTTATCAATTATACGGCAGTTTGCCCAGAGGTTTTACCTGTCTGCTCTTATATGCCCTATCCAGTATAGATTTTAGGATTTAGCAGATTAATTACTAACTCTTGATATTTTATTCTCCAGTCCCCAATCCCCGTATTAACGCAGGAACAATCACTAAAGACAAAAAACAATGTAAACTATTTAAATTAAGTTAACAATTATTTACATTTTACCGAAAAATCATGCTGGCTGCAATTCTTTTTGACCTAGACGGCACTATTGTCAACACTGACCCCATACACTACCGAGCTTGGCGGGAAATGCTGTTAAATTACAACATAGAAATAGACGAAACATTTTATAAATCCCGAATTAGTGGAAGGCTAAATCCAGAAATTGTTAAAGACATTCTGCCACAATTATCAGCAGCAGAAGGGCAACAATTTGCAGACGAAAAAGAGGCGTTGTTCCGCAAACTAGCCCCACATCTCAAACCGCTAAATGGATTTTCTGAACTACTAGCATGGACAGAAACACATCAATTAAAACGAGCATTAGTAACTAATGCTCCTAGATTAAATGCAGAATTTATGCTAGAGGTTTTGGGGATAAAAGAAGCTTTCCATACAGTTGTTTTAGCGGATGATTGTATTGCAGGTAAACCCGATCCTGTGCCCTACCAAGTTGCCCTGAATAAATTGGGGATTACAGCAGAAGAAGCGATCGCTTTAGAAGACTCTCCCTCTGGTATTCGTTCCGCAGTGGGCGCAGATATCCGCACCATTGGCATCGCCTCCACCCACGATCCGCAAATTTTGCAGTCAGTCGGTGCATTTATGGCAATTCCAGACTTTACTGATTTGCAGTTGTGGACATTACTAAACTCACTCATCGAGCCAGATTTAAATGCGATCGCTTCTAATTTTTGAGGACATAGGGCAAAGAGGCGGAGGGGCAGAAGGCAGAAATTCTTTAATTTTTAATTTTTAATTTTGAATTGATTTCTCCCCATCCCCAAAAACTCCACTCTTTAACCGAGCCATATCACGCAACGGTGGTGCGCCGAACAAGCGACTGTATTCACGGCTGAACTGTGAAGGGCTTTCATAACCCACATAATGACTAGCTGTTGCCGCATCCATACCTTGCCCCAGCATCAGACGACGGGCTTGTTGAAGCCTAAGTTGTTTTTGATATTGCAAAGGACTCATGGTGGTGACTGACTTGAAGTGATGATGAAGTGACGAGGGACTCATGCGCGCTTCACGAGCGATCGTATCGATCCGAAATGGTTTTTCGTAGTTCCATTTCAGCCAGTTGATCGCTCTGCTAATTGCTTGGAATTGTTTATCGACTAAAGCAATCTGTCGCAATCTAGCACTGTGTTCGCCAGATAACAAACGATAGAGAATTTCTCGGACAATCAAAGGTGCAAGGATGGCAATATCTTGAGGTGTTTCCAACAATCGTACAAGTCGGATTGCAGCATCAAGCAGTTGCGGACTAACAGGATTAATAGACAAGCCCGGTTCCAGTGGTTCGTTCGCTGGAGCGTCTAGTTTTGCCTCCATCATCAGTGTACTGAGTTCTCCCATATCTAAATCGAGCCGAAGACACAGATACGGAACGCTTGGCGTTGCTTCAATCACTTGACCGACAACAGGCAGATCGATGGACACCACCAAATATTGGTCTTGACCATAAACATACAGATTGTCTGCCAACATTACCTGTTTCTTGCCCTGAGCGACAATGCACAAAGCAGGCTCATGCAGGGCATGGAGAGGCGCAGTTGGTTGTAAGGAACGGATCAGGAATAACCGCTCGATCGCTGTGGGATGGACACCATCTCCATTACTGTTTTGTGCAATCAGAGCAGCTAGCTCAGACTGCTGCTTTCTAACAATCTGTTCCATAATTTCGTTTGAAATCCTTTATGAAACTAACATTCAGGGCAGCCACAATCTATTTAGCCGCTTAGATTAGCTTATCTTTTTACGATCGACAATGAAGAAAAATGCAGGATTAGGCAAGAATTTCGTAGGTTCAGATTACCGCACCAAGCTTTGACTCTCTTAAATTAAGAGTGTGCTAGAGAATACAACAACTTGGAGATCCGGTTTTATGACTACCAACCAACAGAAAGTCGTACTGATTACAGGCGCAAGCAGCGGTATCGGTGAGGCGACAGCACGTCTACTCGCTCGTAAGGGCATCCACGTCATCCTGGGCGCACGACGCACGGAACGGCTAGAAACCCTCGTGGCTACAATCCGCTCTGAGGGAGGCTCGGCGGAGTATCAGACCCTTGATGTTACTCATCGCGCCGACTTCCAAGCCTTTGTAGAATTTGCTCAGAGCAAATTTGGCCGCATTGATGTCATCGTCAACAATGCAGGTGTTATGCCGCTCTCGAAGCTAGAAGCGCTGAAAGTTGATGAATGGGACTTGATGATTGACGTGAACATCCGTGGCGTACTCAATGGCATTGCTGCTGGGCTACCGTTGATGAAACGCCAAGGATTTGGCCAGTTCGTCAACCTGTCCTCCATCGGCGGACACGCTGTCTGGCCAACCTGCGCCGTTTACTCAGCCACTAAGTTCGCGGTGTTGGCAATTTCGGAGGGGCTGCGTCAGGAAAATACTGACATTCGCGTTACAGTTATTTCGCCAGGCGTAACGGAGTCAGAACTTGCCGATAGCATTACTGACGCCGAAGCTGTCAAAGGTATGCAGGAATTCCGCAAGATTGCGCTTCCGGCTGAAGCGATCGCCAGAGCGATCGCCTTTGCAATCGAACAACCGGATGACGTTGATGTGAATGAGATTATCGTGCGTCCTACAGCCAGCGTATAGTTACGCAAAGGTGCAGAGAATTTTCAACCTAAGCTAGCAGTAAAACAACTGAGAACCGCTATGTGATATCATGTCCGCCTAATTAGTTATAATTCCCGCATCTGTGCAAAAACCAGGAAACCCTCTTTCCCCCTGCCCCCAGCAAGAACTGCTCCCCTGCCGTCTTAATGATAAGTCTTTAACCGGACATGATATGACTACCCAAAAGTTTCAGTTACCCTGAACATCAAATGCAGATGTTGGACAGCGAACGCTAATGCGATCGACAGCGTGAGCAAAGTACTAGAGGGTTTGTAGTAAGCAATTTGCTGCTTAGAAAATAAGGACTAAGGTCTTACTACGAGCCTCTACTTATTTTTCAGCCAGAATCGCGTAAATTTCCCGTTTAACTTGCTCTAAAAGCTCCCGTACCCGATTTATCCGCTCCATATTACCACTACGAGCAACCTGCACCACCGCAGCAGCTAACTCTGTGGCGGCATTCCGCAACTCAATAAACTCTTGGGGCTTACCTGTAACAAAACTTTTGAAGGTATCCCAAGGAGTGTCTGAAGGTTCTTGTTGGGAACGTTCTGCCAATAATTGTTTACCCTCATCCGTAATCGTATAAATCCGCTTGCCCCCTTCCTGTGCGCTCTTGAGATAACCTCCTTCTTCCAACAATTGGAGCGTTGGATACACTGAGCCAGGACTGAGGCGACGGAAACCACCGTAACGAGTTTCCATCTCTTTAATCAGGTCGTAACCATGACTAGGATGCTCGGATAAGAGTTCCAGCAGAATGAACTTGATGTCACCCCGACGAGTCCGGTATTCATCTCCCCAACCACGACCAAACATTTCATTATCAAAGCGTTTGTCATGATGTCTACCATGATGCTTGTCATGATGGTTGCCATGTCCAAACCAAGACCTGACAAGCAATGAATCCTCTTCGTTAACTCCTGCCCATGCAGGTGCGCCAAAACGTGACCGAAAATGTCTAAACATAAGTAAATCTCAAATCAACTTTCTCTAATATACGATATATCAGAATATATCGCGATATATCGGAATAGGATTTTGATGAAGATTTGTAACGAAAGCAGCTTCCACTAGCCAAGAGTCTGCACTTGGGGTCATGACGAAATACGTATAAAATGGGGCCTGACTGCCAATTCATTCTGGAACATCGGGCAAGGGCGGAATGGCACGCTTGTTAAGGGCAAAGCCATGATCTAGCTGCATGAGAGGGTGTGGGGAATTAAGAAGATGTTGAACTCCTTGAGGCAAGTAAAATTTAATTGTCTTAAAACTACACCCTACACCCTACACCCTACCAGCAAGGAGGTTTCAGCTTTTCTTAGTGCCATTCGGGCAAGGGCGCTATCCCCCGATCGCCCAGTATTGCGCAAAACTGCCCAAAATCCCGACGTTTATTTCCAAGCAAGGGAAACAGTAAATCCCTACTACGCTGCTTGTCCCAATATCATGCAATCTTATATGGATAAGTTTGCCGCACAGACAACCAGACACTATCACTTGCTTGATTATCATGGCGCAATTGATGCAGAACGAGTCATCATTTTGATGGGTTCAGGTTGTGAGGTAGTGCATGAAGTGGTATCGATGATGTTATGGTTGTCGCCGCAGAAAATCAGTTGCAAGAGGTAGCGTAATGATTGAAATTGTTGATAGCGATCGCTGTATCGGCTGTGATATCTGCGTAAAAGTTTGTCCGCGCGATGTCTTTGATTCTGGAGACAATGGAATAGCCGTAATTGCTCGTAAATCAGATTGTCAGACTTGTTTTTTGTGCGAGTTGTATTGCCCTGTTGATGCGCTTTATGTGTCGCCTTATGCCGAACTGGATGATGAGGTTGATACAGAACAGTTAATTACCCAAAACTTGCTGGGTAGTTACACCCGTAACATGGGTTGGCATCATGGCAAAATGGGAGGGACTGACAAAGATCCAACTCAACAACTTAGAATTTTGAATAGGGCAAGACAGGATAATGCAAAATTGAATGAAACATAAGCAGCAATAGGGTTTTAAACTATTGTGGCATAACTGGAGAAACAGGATAATCAAAATGAGAGGGAAGAAGGTGAGCAACGCTTGCCTCCTTCCCCCTCCCCACCGCATGATTATCATTCTTATATCTAAAATTTTGAGTACTTTAGCTAATTAACAAAACACACTTTTATTTAACCCTTCACGAGTGGCTTATGTTGGTCTTCTTTTTTTTGTTTTTAATTTTTACTTTTTTAATTTGAGTTCCATAAATATTTCGGCTATTTCATTGTCATTATATTTATTAATTTCTTGAAATCCATATTTTTCAAAAATTTCCCTAGCTGCAATAGATTTTCTCATTGTATCTAATCTTAATATATGTAATTCGTTTTTGTTGGCATTCAATAATAAATGTTCCATTAATAATATACCTATTCCTTTACTCTGATATGAAGGTAAAACAAAGTACCTTTTAATCTCTCCTATTTTATCTATTTTGTTTAATATCTTTAATCCAATACTTCCAATTACTGAGGCATTTTCACTCATAATCCAGAAATTTCCCCCTTGACTTTGGTATATATTTTCAATATTCCTTATATCTGACTGTAAGCCAGTTGGATCAAATTTATATCCTCTGTACGAATACATTATTTCCAAAAAATCTTCCAAACTAGCCTGGAATTCGGAACTGTATGAGATTAATTCCATTTGTTCAAAAGGAGTTCTACACTTTACGTTTAATCGAAATCAAAGTTGCTAAAACTAGCTATTCTTATATCACTTCTGTCCTAGCGATCGCCCAGCCCCTAATAGTCCGCCACACAAAGTTTACGTGGTGGCGAACTTTAGGCAAAAAGAGGTAAAATCAAGGCTTTTAACCCGTGTAGGCGGGTTTTACCTGTGTAGCCGTGACTTCCAGTCGCCTGGTGCAAGATTACTCTACGGGCGATTTCCAGATGGGTGCTGATGCCCTAGTATAGGATGGGGTGTGTAAGGTTCTTCTAAGAATTTGCGCTCTTCATCTGAAAGCTCTAAATCCACCGCCTCCACAGCCTCTTTAAGATGTTCTATCTTACTAGCGCCAATTATGGGAGATGTCACACCTGGTTGATGTAATAGCCAAGCTAGGGCAATTTGTGTGGGTTTCACACCCCGTTTTCCGGCTAATTCAACTACGCGATCGACTACTTTAAAATCTGAATCTTGATAGTAGAGATTGTGAGCAAATTCGTCAGTTTTTGCCCGCAGTGTTTGGCCATGGTCTGACTTACTGCGATTCCCTGCTAAAAAGCCCCGCGCCAAGGGACTCCAAGGAATAATACCAATCCCTTGATCTAAGGCTAAGGGTATGACTTCTCGTTCTTCTTCCCGATAGACTAGGTTGTAGTGATTTTGAATTGATACAAAACGAGTCCAGCCGTGAATGTCTGCTGTATAAAGAGCTTTAGCAAACTGCCATGCGTAAACACTAGAAATTCCTAAGTAACGGACTTTACCTGCTTTCACAATATCATGCAGTGCTTCTAGGGTTTCTTCAATTGGTGTTTCATAGTCCCAACGGTGAATTTGGTACAAGTCTACATAATCAGTTTGTAGCCGCCGCAAAGAAGCATCAATGCTGTCAAAAATATGTTTGCGAGATAGTCCTCGATCATTAGGCCCATCGCCGACTTTGCCATGTACTTTAGTAGCAATCACAACTTGATCTCGTTTAGCAAAGTCTTTCAGCGCTCGTCCGACAATTTCTTCGCTAGCACCCAAGGAATAGACATCGGCGGTATCAAAGAAATTAATCCCCAATTCCAAAGCCAGTTTGATAAATGGACGACTTTCTTCTTCTTCTAATACCCATTCGCGCAATTTACGCGAACCATAAGTCATCGTGCCTAGTGTAATCCGGGATACTTTTAGCCCAGTTTTGCCAAGATTTACATATTTCGTCATACGGTATGCTCTACTTTTTGTTGGGATGCTTAATAAGGTTGTGATATT
The DNA here is from genome assembly GCF_034530975.2 of Nostoc sp. DedQUE07. Lineage (NCBI taxonomy): Bacteria > Bacillati > Cyanobacteriota > Cyanophyceae > Nostocales > Nostocaceae > Nostoc > Nostoc sp. DedQUE07. Next base: position 132,363 of record NZ_JAVRCC020000013.1, read on the forward strand.
TCTATAGCCTTTTGACAGTGATTTGCCTAGAGTATTGCAGAGCTATGAGCATTGCTTTGCAAAAGCCAGGATACAAAATACTATATATCAATCGACTTACCGGAGTTGTTAGCTATCATATTAAGAATTGCATATAAATGATAAATATGGAACAAGAAATCAGGAAATGTTTGGGGGAGGGGGCTGTTGGGAGAATCTCTCGGATCTGCAAAGCGATCGCCACCGTGAATCCAACCAGGGCTGCGGCTAAAGCTCATAGTTCAAATAGTGTATAGTTTTAAAATTTCAAGAAAATTTTTAATATAGTTATACTTATCGATAGTTTTAGAGCCTTTTAAAATATTTAAGGCTACAATTACCTGGATAGATTGTTATTTTAGTTAAATAAAATACTTGAACTACTATTAGTAAACAATAAATTTATTGCTTAGATAATAAAAAATAACATAATGTACATAGAAAATATATGTATAAATTATCCTATTTTATTATCTAATAATTTATATTCTAAAAATCTCAAAACAATACTTGATTTCAGATATTATTAGTTATGCTAATATTTAGATAAACTAACACTAGCCAAAGAATTATAGTGTTTATCGTCTGAGTGAGTTACATCTCGTTGCGGTGAGGGGCTACAGGCGAAAATGTAACTTATGCGAGGGCTGCCATAACAAGCCTTTCTAAAAATACAGGATGCATCAGAGGAGTTGCTTGTTTTATCTGAAATGCTAGTGCATCAATTGCTGTTTTTTGTAATTTCTCAGAAATCAGTCTCAATCAACTTTGTCTACCAGCATCTATAAAGACGAGTGGAGACTAGGCAGCAAAATTGGTAAGTAAAAAAAATAGGAGATAGAGAAAAAATAATACTCCTAACTCCTCATTATTGGCTATTTTGTACTTATTTTTAGCACGAGGAAAAGCATGAAAAACACTCAAGTAAAAGTTAACGAACCTCTTAGCGAAACACCTTGCAAATCTAACCATAAACAGCTTAATGGTCAGAAAAAACTCACTTGCACAAAACCACCACAACCAGGTGCAACCCAAGGAAATTGCCCTTTTGATGGAGCGATGGTTTCTGTCGGAGCTATTACTGATGCTGTTCATTTAGTACATGGTGCTGTTTCTTGTACTCACAATCCTTGGGCAACTCATGGTAGCCTCTCTTCAGGCTCACAATTATACCAAACTGCTTTTACTACTGATTTTAGTGAGGGTAATATCGTTTTTGGTGGAGAAAAGAAACTGTACAAAGCGATTGTGGATGTTGCTCAACGCTATCATCCTGCCGCCATTTTTGTTTATGCTACTTGTCTGTCTGCTTTGATTGGTGATGATATTGATAGTGTTTGCCAACTTGCTACACAACAAGTTAATATCCCAGTTATCTATGTAAATGCGCCTGGATTTCTTGGTAGTAAAAATTTAGGTAATCGCATTGGTAACGAAACTTTATTGAATGCTGTCATTGGTACAGCCGAACCGGAATTTACCACACCATTCGATATTAATATTGTTGGTGACTATAATGTTGCAGGTGAAACGTGGAATATCTTACCATTATTCCAAAAAATGGGAATTCGCGTTCTTTCTAAAATTACAGGTGATGCTCGTTATCAAGAAGTTTGCTATGCTCATCGCGCCAAATTAAATGTAGTGCTTTGCTCAAATGTAGCTATACAAATGGCGCAAACTATGGCGGAACGCTATGGAATTCCTTATATTGAAGAATCGTTCTATGGTGCGACCAACTTAAACGATTGCTTGCGGAATGTTGCGACCAAATTAAGTATATCCTTGGGAGATAGTGTTATTGCCTGGGAACTGCAAGAACGTACAGAAAAGTTAATTGTCGAAGAAAATGCTGCTCTAGATATCGCTTTAGCTCCTTACCTTGCTGATTTAAAAGGTAAACGGATTATTCTTTCTACTGGTGGTGTGAAAAGTTGGTCACTTATTTTAGCAGCCCAAGATTTGGGAATGGAAGTTATTGCAGCTACGGATGGCAAAACAACAGAAGAGGAGAAAGCTAAAATTAAACAATATCTTGGTGCAGATGCAATGCTTTTGTCTGACACAACTCCCCAGGCATTATTAAAGGTATTACACCAAACAAAAGCTGATGTGTTGATTACTGGGGCTGGCAATAAATATACAGCACTCAAAACGGGAATTCCTTTTTTAGACATTAACCATGAACGTCACCATGCTTATGCAGGTTATGCAGGTTTGGTGGTACTAGCACGCGAACTACATGAAGCCTTGTATAGTCCTATATGGGAGCAAATTAGCAAACCTGCTCCTTGGGATGCAAAAATCAGCTATTAGCTATAGGCGCAACTTTCTTGTGCCAAGCTGATATAGTTGATCGTCTTCCACTACACTTTTATGGTGTGGCGGAAGATGCTTGTTTTCCAAATATTTGCTTTGTTGTACAAAGAGAAGCGACTTGTTCACCGAGCAATCCAACGGCTTACTGCTGGCAATTGTGCAGAGAACCAGAGCGCACCTAAAATAATCAAACTACCACAGACAATCAAGGCATTAGTCGCACCAAAATTATCTGCCAAAGTCCCCGCTAACAAATTTCCAAAGGGCATTGTACCCACCATTGCTAGGGCGTAAAAACTCATTACCCGTCCGCGCTTATCCTCGGTAACTAAGGTTTGAATAATCATATTACTACTGGTAATGTTGAGGATAGAAAAGCAGCCTACAAATACCAGAATGATTATAGATAGCCAAACTTGACGCGAGAGTGAAAAGAATATCAAACTCATCCCAATGAAAACTTGAGCGACTACAATCAAACGCTCTAAGCCTACAATCCCTCGTCTGACACTTAGATACAAACAAGCAAACAACGAGCCAATCGGTGCTGAAGTGCTGAGGTGAGCCATCGTTGTTGCGTTTCCATTGAGAATCTTTGCTGCAAAAACAGGCATCAGCGCGACATGAGACATCCCGACGAAACCATGTAACGCTAGCATTAATAAAATTACTCTAATCGGCTGGAATTTCGAGACATATTCAAAGCCTTCTCGCAATTTTTCCAAAGTATCGCTAATGCCCGTAAGGGGTTGCATCTGTCTAGCTGGCAGCCGCATCGCTAGCAAGGTAAATATCGCAGGAATATAGCTGAGGGTATCGTAAAGAAAACAATATTTTACCCCTAGTGTCGCAATCAAAATCCCGCCCATAGCAGGCCCCACGACGAGAGAGGAACTTAACATTACTGAATTCAAGGCGATCGCATTACTCCAATCGGCGCGATCGTCTACGGTTTCGGTGACGATTGTATGGCGCACGGGCATATCTAATCCCTTGAGCAAACCATTGAAAGCACTCAGTACCAAGAGGATAGGAAAGGTAATCCAATTGGTAAAGGTGAGAATCGTTAAAGCCAAGGATACGCTAATTCCCAATATCTGCACCACCATTAACAAGTCACGACGACTCCAGCGATCGGACAATATGCCCGAAAAGGGAATCAGTAATAACGTAGGTAAAAATTGTACAAACCCTGCAACTCCCAACAACCAAGGCGATTGAGTCAAATCGTATACCAGCCAAGGAATAGTTAACTGCTGGGTCATAAATGTTCCAGACATTGATAGTAACTGTCCCCCGAAAAACAGGCGAAAATTACGCCAGCGCAAAGCGGGTAAATAGTGGTAAGTGATATTACTGATACTTTCCCCTAGTTGTCTATGCCAAATTTTCATGAGTAAAATTTTATTATGGTTTACTAATAATTAGATTAACTAAGAACTGTCAAATAATCGCGTAGTTTGCTGCCCAGGCATCGCTAATCTGTCTGAGCTAAGGCTTTTGCACATTGACATTGGATCGCTATAGAAGGGGATTGATCTACAAAAACGTAGGAAATTACTATTTAGTAACTGTATACTACTTTAATTCTATCGGAATAGTGTATGATAATTTCAGTTATGCTCCCAGCATGGGAATGTTGCTAGCAGATTTTGGGTATCGGCAAAATTCCCAAGGAAATAGGCGAGTGTGAACACCTCCCGACAGATAAAACTCTGGAGAATCCTAATGGGCTACAAACATATAGAAGTTAAACAGGTAGCTGGTTTCATCGGTGCAGAAATCGGCGGCGTAGACCTTTCCCGCTCTCTTTCTGAGGATCAAGTCCAAGAAATTCGCAAAGCGCTATTGAAGTGGAAAGTTGTGTTTTTTCGTGGCCAGAACATCGATCATGCTGCCCAGGTCGAGTTCACATCTCGTTTTGGCGAAGTGACTTTCGCCCATCCCTTGGGAGAGCCGGAACCAGTTCCGGGATTTCCCCAGATCAAACCCGTAGACCGTAAGCTTTATGAGCAGCAGTATGGTTTTCGCACTGGCGGCCCTTGGCACACAGATGTAACGGCAGCGATCAACCCACCAGCAGCGTCAATTTTACGCGCAGTTAATGTTCCTAGTTTCGGTGGTGACACCCACTGGAGTAATCTTGTGGCCGCTTATGAGGGACTCTCAGCACCCCTGCGATCGCTAGCAGATACATTAAAAGCAGAACATCGCTTTAATGGGGGCGGTTATCAACCCCGCAACAACAAATTTGACGAGCGTATTGCTGTCAATCCCCTAGTTTCTATTCACCCAGTCGTCAGAGTTCATCCTGAGACTGGTGAACGTGCCTTGTTCGTCAACCCTGGCTTCGTCTCCCGCATTGTTGATGTGTCACCAGAAGAGAGCAGACTGTTGCTAGAGTTGTTCTTTAACCAAGTCACCAAACCTGCCTATACCACCCGCTTCCGTTGGAACAACGGTGATATCGCCTTCTGGGACAACCGCGCCACCGTGCATTTGGCTCCTCAAGATTTGGATCATTTAGATGTCGAACGTCTCCTCTATCGCACTACTATCACAGGCGATGTTCCAGTAGGAGTTGATGGTTCCCGTTCAGAAGTGGTTCAAGGTGAAGCTTTCAGCGCTAAAGTACCAAGCGTCTTCAAGCAGAAAGCTGAGTCTAAGGAAGCACAACCAGTCCTTTCGTAAAACTGAATTATAAGTTATGAGTACTGAGTAAAATAAAAAATACTCAGTACTTATGAACGCAGACATTACACCTTGTTGCTCTACAAAGGTAACTTTTGCATGACCGATCGCAGCAAAGCCAAGAGATTAATTATCTATTTTGAGCGATGATTTTTAGCCATCACCCCGGTTCGATTGTCGGTAGCGATCGCTGTCTGGCTCCGACAGCCCCCTCTCCCAAGCGTTGAAACAGCCTGTATTGCTGGGTTTATGCCCATCCAAGCAGGCGGATGGAGTACCTCCACACTACCACGCACTATAGACTGGAGCTTTGAATACAATAAGGCTCTTGTGCGAATGGCACTAAGAAAAGCTGAAACCTCCTTGCTGGCAGGGTGTAGGGGGTAGGGTGTAGGGTGTAGTTTTAAGACAATTAAATTTTACTTGCCTCAAGGAGTTCAACATCTTCTTAATTCCCCACACCCCAATACCTGCAACCCCACACCCTCTCATGCAGCTAGATCATGGCTTTGCCCTTAACAAGCGTGCCATTCGGCTCTTGTGCATCATCATTGTGACGAGTCTATTAATGATGGTGATAGTTCTCATTGCTGGGCCAAAGTTTATAGAAATAGACCAAGCAACAGATACAGAGATCAAACAGGTAGAGGTGTAAACTTGACCGAATAATTCGTAATTCGTAATTCGTAATTCAAAATTCATTAATTACGAATTAATAATTAATTATTTGAGAGTACAAGCCCCTTAATTTATTAATTAAAAAAAATAAATTTATTCATTATTCAAGTCCCACGATTAAATCTCAGGTAATAATTACAAATTAGCCATTACGAATTATTTTGACATTTTTCCTAGAAAGCTATCAAGAAAAATTGAGTAACCTAAAATGCTGATTTATTAGCAATAAAATTCCTAGATAAATCCGATTTTATTTTTGAAAAAGATTAGGAGAAAATGCCTGTTTTTTCAAAATTTAACGTTTAGTGTTTGCTAGCTGTTGAACTTTTTTATCTTCCCCATTAATTAGACCTGCTTCATCACCCATAACGCGCTCTAAGATTTCTTCTGCTAAAGTAAGGAATTCTGCATCTTTGCGTTTGCGAGGACGTGGTAGCGAGATACGCCGATCCATTGAAACTCGGCCATCTTCAATTAGTATGATGCGATCGGCTAGCGTTACTGCTTCATCTACATCATGAGTAATCAAGAACGCCGAAAATTTTTGTTCGTGCCAGATTTTTTCAATTAGTCTCTGCATCTCAATACGAGTCATGGCATCCAAAGCACCAAGCGGTTCATCTAACATTAGTAAGCGCGGCTCTCTGACTAAAGCCCTAGCAAGTGCTACCCGTTGTTTTTGTCCTCCAGAAAGCACAGAAGGCCAATCTTTTGCTCGTTGTATTAAACCTACTTGCTCAAGCGCCTTCTCTGCCTTTTGCCGCCAGTCTTTTTTGTTCAATCCTAATCCCACATTTCCTAAAACATTCTCCCACGGTAAGAGGCGGGCATTCTGGAACATTGTTCGCGCACTGCGATTACGCCCACGCAGTGGTTCCCCGTCAATTAAAACTCCGCCGTCACTGGGATGTTCAAACCCAGCTATCATCCGCAGGAGTGTACTTTTACCGCCACCACTGCGCCCAACAACTGCAATAAATTCTCCTGATGCTATCTCTAAATCGAGATTCTGCAACACTTGATTACTACCATAGGTCTTTGTCAGACCCATAACTTTTACCTCTGCGCCTTGTAGGGATGCCATCTTCACAAACCTCTCTAAAATTGCAACAAAATTTTGAATAATAACTAGATAAACTTTAGGCAGGTTGGTAGTTAGTATCCCACCTTAACCATTTTTGTTCTAAAGCTTTGGCAGCGACATCTGCTAACTTGCCCAACAAGGCATAAAGCAAAATGCTCAAGACAACAACATCAGTTTGCATAAACTCACGAGCGTTCATTGCCATATACCCAATGCCAGAATCAAGTGTAATTGTTTCAGCGACAATCAAGGTTAGCCACATAATTCCCAAGGCATAACGCAGACCAACGATAATCGAACCCAATGCCCCTGGAAAGATGACTCGCTTAAATAAAGACCAGCCATGCAAGCCGTAGGATTTTGCCATTTCAATTAATTCTGGATCGACAGTACGAACTCCGTGAAAGGTATTAAGATAAATGGGAAAGAACACTCCTAATGCTACAAGAAAAACCTTAGCTTCTTCGCCAATGCCAAACCACAGAATTACAAGTGGGATTAACGCTAAGTGAGGAATATTCCGAATCATCTGTACTGAGGTGTCCAAATACTCTTCTGCTGGACGAGCCAATCCATTAAGTAATCCCAACCCAAAACCAATACTACCTCCCAGCAAGAACCCAATCACAGCCCGGATTGTACTGATAATCAAGTTTCGCCATAGTTCTCCAGAACGGGATAAACGAACTCCTGCCAGAATTACATCTGAAGGAGCAGGCAATACCCTTGTAGAAAGCCAGCCAGATTTTACCAATATTTGCCAAAGAATAATTAGAACAATCGGCAAAATCCAAGGTTTCAGTTGCTGAAACCCCAGTTGAGAAAATTTGCTTTTTTTCATCTTGAAGCTCCTTCTGTTGTACGTTGTTTAGGAAAATCTTGGTTGGCGACAATTTCACCAAAAGGACTTAATACCTGTTGTTGTGCTGTAGCGGGTAAATCCTGAAGTGGTAAGCGGGGAAAGAGTAATTCAGCTACTCGATAAGCTTCTTCTAAATGGGGATATCCTGAAAGAATGAAAGTTTCAATTCCCAATTCGGCGTATTCCATCATCCTGGCAGTGACAGTATCGGCATCTCCTACTAAAGCTGTACCTGCGCCACCCCGCACCAGTCCGACTCCTGCCCATAGATTAGGGCTGACTTCTAGTGCTTCACGATTACCACTGTGCAATTGCGTCATCCGACGTTGCCCAACGGAATCTAAACGAGCATAAACTTTTTGAGCTTTGGCGATCGCTTCTTCATCAACATACTTAATTAAGTCATTGGCAGCATCCCAAGCTTCGCTCTCGGTTTCCCGCACAATTACATGTAAACGAATCCCAAAACGCAAAGTTCTACCTTCTTCAGCAGCTAACTTCCGAACTGCATTAATCTTCTCGGCTACTTGCTGTGGTGGTTCTCCCCAAGTCAGATACACATCAATGTGTTTAGCGGCAATTTGTTGGGCAATGGCTGATGAACCACCAAACCATAAAGGAGGATAAGGTGTTTGCACAGGAGGAAAAAGTAGCTTACTGCCTTTGACTTGAAAATATTCACCGCTGAAGTTAGCTTCTTCACCAGTCATAGTTGCTCGCCAAATCGACAAGAACTCATCTGTCAACTCATACCGTGCTGTGTGGTTGAGATGAACTCCATCTCCAGCCAATTCCACCGGATCGCCCCCTGTAACGACGTTAATTAGCAAGCGGCCATTGGATATACGGTCAAGTGTAGCCGCCATCCGCGCTGCCATACCAGGAGATGACAACCCTGGACGAATTGCTACTAAAAAACGCATCTGTTGAGTTGCTGCAACTAAGGATGAAGCTATTATCCAAGCGTCTTCACATGAACGTCCTGTAGGAAGTAAAGCACCCCTGTAGCCTAGATCGTCTACAGCTTGAGCAATTTGACGCAAGTATGGATAGGTAGCAGCACGTCCTCCCGTTGCTGTTCCCAGATAGCGTCCGTCACTGTAGGTGGGAATAAACCAAAATAGTTCCATCGATAATAGACTCCTTAAGTGTTTCAGATGTAGCTGTCAAGAATGCGATCGCCAGAAGGTGGGGCGTAGTCCATCGCTGATGTAGCTTACAGACAGTTTTAATTAAGCTGTTTGCGATCGGACACCATCGCTACTTGATTGACATCAATTTTTTTAGGAACCAATTTTAGACGGTAAAAAGTATCAGCAAGCCTTTGTTGATAAGCAACAACTTCCTTAGTAATTGGTTCTAAGCCATAAGCTCTTCTTTTTGCTACTTGCTCTAAAACACCTGCATCAATCCCAATCAAAGGTGAAAGAATTTGTGCAACTTCTTTTGGCCTAGATTTTGCCCATTCATCTACTTTTTCGATTTCCTCTAAAACGATTTTCAGGCGATCAGAATGCTTTTTAGCAAAGCTTTGAGAAGCAAAAAGGAACTCACGATTTTCGACTATATTTGTCGCATCTGTAAGTATTCGCGCCCCTGTAGCTTGTTCGGCAGCAGCAAAGTATGGGTCCCAAATTGCCCAGGCATCCACCTTTTTTTGTTCAAATGCTGCTCTAGCATCAGCTGGAGGAATAAATATTGGTTGAATATCAGTATATTTCAAATTAGCTTTTGCCAATGCTTGTACAACTAAATGATGGACATTTGAGCCTTTATTTAAGGCAATTTTTTTGCCTTTTAAGTCAGCAAGATTGCGAATTTGAGAATCTTTTGGGACTAAAATTGCTTCACCTTTGGGATTAGGAGGTGAACTGGCAACATAAAGCAGAGGTGCGCCAGCTGCTTGAGCAGATATAGGAGGGGTTTCTCCTGCATGTCCAAAGTCTAGGCGACCAGCATTCAAAGCTTCTAATAGTTGCGGCCCAGCTGGAAATTGATTCCATCGCACTGATAAACCCATTGAGTTAAACTTTTTCTCCAAATCTCCCTTTGCTCTTAAAAGGCTAAGAGAGCCAAACTTCTGATGACCAATATGAACTACTTTTTCTGGATCTTGACCTATACTAAACGACGGCATAGATGCAGAAATTACCGAAGTATTTAGAGAACAACCAGAAATTATCAAACTTAAGCAGAAACTAACAGCAAATAAGAAGGTAAATTTTTTGCTTGAATATTCTTTGAATACCTTTACAGCTTTGTGACATTTTAATATAAATGCAGAAAAATTATCCCGATTTATAAGCATTGCGCCCTCAGTTTCAAGTATAAAAATTTTCTCCTAAAAAAATATTAAAAGCTTAACAAACTTTCATTAAAATCTTTGGAGGATTTTAAACTACAGTAAAGCTAGCAAGTTAATGTAGTATCTAGCTAAAGAATGATATAAAACTCTTATTTGATTTTTGAATAAGACTAGGAGACAATACGCAAATCGTAAACAAGTACGAATAAGGCTTTCATTTTGGTAACAGTAAGCCTCTTTCAGTACATAATCTACAACTTGTTTAAATTTAGGTTAATAAAAGGTTATGTAATTTCAGCAACTACCTTATATACCTTTAAACTACAGTAGATTGCGCAAAATACCGTATTTATACTTAATAAAAATTTTAAGTATCAAACAACACATAGATACATAACGAAACCAGCTCACTATGTTTACTTTTAAAAATCCCTTGAAAGCTGTATAGGAACTTAACGTACTTTTAAATGATTGCCGTCTAGTAGTCTGTTCGATCAATCCTGACGAATTTAGTTGACAAAGCTATCCCCTGTATTTGAATCAATTACCAATGACGCGTAATATCATGTCCGGTAAATCACTTACGATTAAGCTCCGATGTTAATCCACCAATGAAAACTAGTTAACCCTTGAATTAAATCTTGCTGTTGAAGCAGAGCTTTGCATCTATGAAATAAAACTTCTTCCAAATCATATCATGTCCGGTGAAAGACTTATCATTAAGAACGCAGGGGGCAGGGGGAAAGAGGGTTTTCCGGTTTCTGCATAGATGACGGAAATTATAACTAATTAACCGGACATGATATAACGCTTGACTTCCACATCTGCGTTAACAACTACAATGGCATGGTTAGCAATTTTGAGCATTTTGATGTTATTAATTTGATCCCCAAAGACCGCAATCTTACTCAACCCCTGGCACCAGTTACATAAGCAACTGTTAAAGGATGTTGAGGATGATAAAAAACTTGCTCTACAGTACCTGATTCAATCAGTTGCCCAATGCCGTCTTGTACCCAAAATAGAGCGACTCGATCTGCAATTCTCTTGGCTTGAGCCAGATTGTGAGTAACAATTAACAGAGTATAGCGCTGGCGCAAACTAATAATTAAATCTTCAACAACGTTACTGGAAATAGGGTCGAGGGCACTACAAGGTTCATCCAGTAGTAAGACTTCTGGCTGCAAAGCCAAAGCTCTAGCTATGCACAAACGTTGCTGCTGTCCACCAGAAAGAGCCAAAGCTGAAGATTGCAGTCGGTCTTTTACTTCTTGCCATAGCCCTACATCCTCGAGGCTGGTTTCGATAATTGTATCAATTTGGTGGCGATCGCGGATGCCATGCTCTCGCAAAGGCAATTCCAGATTCTGCCATATTGAGAAAGGAAAGGGATTGGGTTTTTGAAAAATCATGCCGACTTGACGCCGTAAGGCGATGACATTAATTTTGGGATTTAGCACCTCTAAACTACCAATGCGGATTCTTCCCTGAACTCGACACTTGGGAATCATATCGCTGAGGCGGTTGAGACAACCCAGGAAACTAGTTTTTCCACAACCAGAAGGCCCAACCAAAGCCAAAATTTCTCCCGCATTGACAGCTAAGTTGACATTAGCAAGTGCAGTTTTTTGTGCGTATTGCAGAGTTAAGTTCTCAATTTGAATCAACGGTTCAGTAACTGCCAAGATGTCCTCCTCTATATCCACCAATCCTCATCCCGAAATAACTCTGCTGTGTAACCAACGTCGTGCAATCCACGCTGCTGTGCCATTAATCAACAACAGTAGTAATAGCAAAACCGATGCACTAGCATAAGCACTCTTATCTCCTCCTGAAACGTTCATTGATAGATCAAAAATATGAACCGAAAGGGTACGCCCAGAATCGAGGAGTGATTGAGGCATTCTGTCTACGTAACCGCTAGTGAAAATTAAAGCCGCAGTTTCGGCGATAGCCCGACCAACACCAAGCACAAATCCCACTATTAAACCAGGAACAGCAGCAGGTAATAATATTTGAAATATTGTCGTTGTGCGTGAAAAGCCAAGGGCGGCGGCTCCTAATCTGTATTCATTGGGAACGGCTAAAAATCCTTCCTCTGTAGAACGAATCAAAATTGGTAGCACCATACACGACAGTGTGAGTCCGCCTGAAAGAATGGAAAACCCCAATCCTAAAACTTTGCAAAACAAAACGTTGCCAAACAACCCGAAGACAATCGAAGGTATACCAGCAAGTACATCTAAACTACGGCGCACTAATCTAGCAAACCAACTATTACTAGGAGTAAATTCTGCTAATAAAACTGCCGTACCAACACCAACGGGTAGGCAAACCGTCATACATACACCAATAATTAAAACGGTGGAAACGAGAATACTGGCAATTCCACCTTCTCTACCCGCATTTTCTGGTTCACTAATCAGAAATTCCCAAGATAAATATCCCATACCGTGCCAGAGGATATCGCTGACTATCCATAAAAAGATGGCGGTAACGAGGGCGGCTGTTGCCCAAACTAAGCTTGTTGCTAGCCACTCTCTAAGAGCGAGACGATTGTCTTTGCTTTGTTGTATCTCTACCATTTGCCCTGACTGATAACTTCAGCGATCGCCACTAACACCACAATCATTCCCATCAATATCAAACCACTGACAAACAGCGCACTACGGTGATCCCCTGTGGCATACGCCATTTCTAAAGCAATATTGGCTGTGAGTGTGCGGATGGGGTCAAATAAGCTTTTTGGGGTCTGTACTACATTGCCGCATACCATCAAAATTGCCATTGTTTCACCAATGGCACGACCTGTCTCTAAAATTAAGCCTGTAAATAACCCTGATTTGGCTGATGAAAAAACTACTGTGCAGATTGTTGTCCAACGTGATAACCCCAGTGCAGCAGCACCTTGAATGTAAGCGGTGGGAACTTTTTCTAGGCTAGCATCGGCTATAAGGGCGACTGTTGGCAGAATCATCACCGCCAGAATTGCTATTCCTGCTAATAGGCTTGGCCCTGGTGGATGAATTTTTCCAATTAGAGGAACCAGCACGACTAATCCCCAAAAGCCATACACTACAGAAGGAATCCCTGCTAATAATTCAATCAGGCGGCGATAGAGTTGGGCTACCATTGGCGGGGCATAGAATTGACAAAAGACAGCAGATAAAATGCCTATGGGAGTTGCAATTAGCACTGCACCGACCATTGCCAAGAGGGAACCCAGCAACATGGGTGAGAGATTATATAAACCTGCTGTGGGGTTCCAAGAAGAGTCGGTAAAAAAGCGGGATATCTCTATATGACTGAAGATTGGTAAGGATTCGGAAAGTAGAAAAACGACAATTAAAAGTGCGATCGCTCCGGCGATTGTTGCTGCTCCTCGTAGTATCCAAATTAACCAAAAATCATTTGGCGATGGAGACAAAGTTTTGCTTTTTAACAATGTCACTTACCTGCTGCGATTGTGCAAAGTCAATAAATTCTTTAGCCAGTCCTTGGGGTTCGGTTTTTGTAACCAAGTTAAGCGGTCGAGAAATAGGAAAGCTCCCGTTTTGTACATTAGCTGTTGTTGCTGGTACACCGTTTACAGGTAGCAATTTGATTGGTACTTTATTGGCGGCGCTATTTTCTGCCGAGCCAATGGAAACATAGCCAATAGCATTCGGGTTTCCGGCTACAGTCTTAATTCCTTGCTCATTATCACCAATCACTACTTGTGCTTTGATGTCAGTATTTTTTAGCTTGAAGTAGTGGGTAAACAATTCCAGGGTAGAACGTCCTTCGGCTTTATTAACAACTGTAATTGCCCCATCTTTACCCCCTACCTGTTTCCAGTTATTCACCTTGCCTGTGTAAATATCTACAATTTGCTTGTCAGTTAGGGATTGCAGGGGATTTTCCTGATGGAGAATCACCGTTACTCCATCACGAGCGATGGAAAAGGCTTTTAAATCTTTTTCGTCAGGCTTTAAGGCACGGGAAACCATACCAACATTAGCTACACCTTGACGAGCATCTGTAATACCGCGAGAAGAACCGCCTGATTGCACATCAACTCGCACACCGGAATGTTGCGATTCAAATTTTTTGCCAATTTCTGCTGCTAATGGTGCAACTGTACTTGAACCAGTAAGTACCAATTTTCCTTGTAGCCTATTTGCATCATTTGTGACTGCTTGCGGAGGTTGAGAACAACCTTGCAACCAAATGCTCGTCACTAATCCTATTGCGATCGCCGAAATTTGGGAATGTTTCATCTTCTACCTTTAGATATTCCAGGTTTTAGTTGAACGAGAGAACACAACAACCAAAGTTTAAAGCCTTGCCTGTAGCTACTTCGACTTGAGGGGCAAGACGATAGAGAAATGCTTTGCCATCTCGCTCTCGCACAACTAATTTGGCTCGACGCAAAACCTGCAAATGATGAGAGAGGAGACTTTGCTCCAAATGCAAAATCGCATTCATCTCTCCAACTCGCTTCGGACTGTCAATCAATAGTTGTAAAACTCCTAAACGGGTTTCATCTGCCAGTACCTTAAGCTTGTCTACACAATCGATGCTTAAATTTGTATTATTTTGCATTGCCCTGAAAACGATAAGTTTTCCCAATCATGGTATAAATAGCAACAATTACAGAGTTGACAATTAAAATTTATTTGCACTTTTTAATAAACGAGTGTTCATATGAAATTGTATTCATGCTTAGTGTCTCATATTTGGTAACTCTCCGGTTCAACAGTTCTGTACTTGCTTTTTACTCTTGTTCTGCACAGATCCGTAAGCGTGTAGGTTTAATCTTTCAAGACTTTCATCTGTTCCCTGGTACCGTCTATGACAACATTGCATTGGGTAACTCGACCATCACGCCAGAAGATGCCCGACATGCCGCCGAACTGATACAGACCCTAGATTTCATCGAGAGCTTGCCACTAGGCTTTGATACGGTACTGGAAGACCGCGGCCAAAATCTATCGCAAGGTCAACGCCAGTTGTTAGCGTTTATGCGTGTCATTGCCTTGAACCCCGAAATCTTGATTTTGGATGAAGCCACTGCCAGTATTGACCCAGAAACTGAAGCTGCCATCCAAGCACTTCACCTTCAGTTTAGACAATCCACAGAGGGACTGATACTAACGGGATTAGTGTTGTTAGATGCGATCGCCTCCGGTCGGTCAGAGATCATCGCCTCCACCGAGGCGTAGCCCACCGCTACACTTGATGTTTGACAAGAGCATTGTCAGAAAGAAGGGTGTGGGGGGTAGGGTGTCGGGTGTAGGGAAGACGGCATTGCCAAGCTCTTGAATAATCTGGTTTTTAGCATCTGTGTTATTCCAGGCTTGTTCTAAGTTTTACAGCCTTTTCAGCGCAAAGGTGGGGATTTGCCAATACCAGAAGATTACTCAATCTTTATGGCAGTTGCAGATAAAATTGGTTTTGATAGTCGAGGTCGTCGTCTCTTTCGTTCAAGTACAAATGGGCAACAAACCCAAGAAATTGATAGTGATTTACCTCTGATTCTAGAAGAGTTTAAAAAGTTTATCAAAGAGGTATGGCAAAATAATGTTGAGAAATAGCACTTGCTGTCTATTAGCGCCGTCAAAGTTACCTATGCAAGTTGTATATGGGGAAAATCAGGACGTATCTCATGAATTTGCAGACTTACTTTAACTACTATAGGATTCCTATTTAATTTTTGAAAAACTGAGAAAATCGAAGCCTTGCACGATAGAGTTTAAAGCCTCAGTATACTTAGTAAGATTTAAGTCGCATTCCTCTAGCTATTTTCTAATCTAGAACTTAAAATAGTCGTTAATACTGTTTGCGGGAC
>NZ_JAVRCC020000014.1:0-139067 GCF_034530975.2 Nostoc sp. DedQUE07
ACCCCACACCCCACACCCTACACCCCAAAACCAGTAATACCAAGGGTTAACGCTTATCTTAGTGACATTCGTCCCTTTCCCCTTTCTCCAAACCTCACAAGCGCATTTTTAGGTTGACAGACTACTAATAGGGTAATTAAACAGTTGGGTTAGCGATCGCAATTTATTCTTTATACGTTTTTTACTTAGACAAAGGCTATATTTAATACTTAGTAGTATCGGTTTCCACACTGTTGTTATTTAATAATTTAATACTAGTAGTGTGTAATATAGATTAAGCTTGCCTCTCACCTATTTGCTATGAAATTTAATGAAGAGGTAGTTACGATTCATAGTGTACAACTTTGACAACTGTCCACAATACTGTTGCATGTCTCAAGCTCATGGTAATATTATTTTACTGTCAGGGAGATATTATTTATACATCAATTTGTAACCATGCTGAAAGAGCTAGTTAGGTGCGCTACCTCTAAAAAACAAAAAATTATTCAACCTACCCAGGAAATCAACAAAAGCCCTAACGTGCAAAGCACAGAGCTTTTTAAACTCTGCTTATATAAGGTACTAAAGAGCTAACTAAAGCTCTTTTTTAGGAATCATCATAGCCAGCGAGAAAGGCATAAAACCTTCTTAAGATGGCAAAAAATTAGACAAGAGTAAATAGAAAATTTTTGACGCAATGTCAATAGTTTTTTGTATATGTAAAAATATCAAAAAGCCTAATTTATCTTGCCAATAAGATATTAACATTGTGTGTTTTATTTAGATATTGATTCTCTTTGTGCTTAGTTACCTATATATAAAAGTCCTATTTGATTAGTGAAAACTTAAGCTACCCTCGATCAAATCAGGCAAACACTTAAATTTAACAAATAGTTTAGGACTGCTAGATCGATCTCGATCTAGTAAAAATTCGATTATTCACAAAGTCAGTAAGAGTAACAGGAAAAACATGAATATCATAGTTCGTTTGTTTGGAGCGATCGTTCTGCAATTATCTGCGTTGGCTGCAATGTCTAGCATGGCAATGTCTGATGACAAGCCCTTTCGCGTCAATACGCAACAGACACCTGCTGTTTATCCACGAAAAACAACACAGCCCTTTCGCGTCAATACCCAGCAGACACCTGCTGTTTATCCACTAAAAACAACACAGAGGATTTGCTCTTTAGATCCCATTGAAGATTTATTACCTCCACCACAAACTAAGACAAGTAATTCTTTGCTTTCTTACCTTGCTGAACAGGGTTTTACACAAAATAAAGAGGGTTCTTGGGTCTGTTATGCGAACGATCCTAAAAAAGAAGGACGTTACTTTACTTTATTTAAGGTCAAACAAGTTAATAGCAGGCTCATAGCAAGTTCTTTCCTAGATGAAGGCAGTCTAATTCAAGGTCAGGAAAATCGTAGCTTAGACTTCTTTATGATGCTGATTGAGCATCATACGAATACTACTCAAGACAACCGTCAAGGTATACGTAGATATCTACAAGCCTTCGTTTCCTTAGTCAAAGAAGGGAAGATTAAACCAACGCGTCGTGGGTATCTTTTCGACCAACCAAACCGGGCATTGGTCTTATATCACACACTCTCATCAGGAAATCTCAAAGGTACGGGAATCACAATCAACATTGATTTACCTAAGAGTTGAATTGGGGAGTAGGAAGTAGGAGAGGCAGGGGGGAATAATAATTTTTGACCAATGACAAATGACAAATGACAAATGACCAATGACCAATCCCCAATTAAATTGATGTCGTCTAGTGGAGGTGCATCTTGCCTAAATCAATTGTTCAAAGAATTGCGATGCCGAAGGTAGTTCGCTTTGCAGCGATCGCATTTTCATCTGTTGCAGTAGTACTCACTACGTGTCAGTCTGCTTTTGCACAACTAAATGTTGGACGCTATGGCATCCAACAAGGATTGGAGTCTGAGTATCTCCAGTACCAAATCAATAACCAGAATTTGAGCCGGATGCGAGTCATTCCTGGATGTGATGTGGGATTTGGTCTGACCTGTAATAAGACTGGATCGGTAATCCAACGATTAGTAGAGTTAAACAATGGGACTAGTTATCAAAACCTTCTGATCCGAGCAGCCGGTGGGGAAAAAAACTTCCAGAATTTCGCTAGCTTCTATGGCAATAATCCTAATCTCTCTGCGGTGCCTTACGCCTCCTTTTGGAGAAACGCATCCCCCGCAATCATGGATGGATCTCAATACCTTCTTGGACAACCTTTTGGTCGCAATCCAGTAGAAGGACTCGGACTTGTAACCAAGCAGTTCTACTGGGCACCATACTCAGGAGTCAATGATTCTGTTAGCCTCCGTAATGGATTACTAGACCTGAAATTGTCATACGGACGACTGCTGTTTGAAGAGGCCTCAAAAATTTCCAATATTCAAGAGCAGATTCAGTCTCTAGGTCTGTCGCCAGAGATGACAAATTTTTATTTAGATAAAATCTCTACAGGCTTGGATGCGTTGAGTTCTGGTAATCAGAATCAACTCCAACAGAAGATTTTTGAAGTCCTATCCTTTCCATACTCCGAAGATGGTGGGGAACTCGGACGCCCTAATAATGCGATTCCAGCGGAATTTAATCAGCTCTTAGGAGAAGATATCGCAGGAGATACTTTGCTGAGTGAAAATCCACTACCGTTGGACGGAGAAACAATAGCTTTTGATGCTTTCCCTGGCTCTACGGGAGATGTCTTAGTACCAGAGAGTTCTGGTTCCTTTCCACTTTGGCCAATAATTGGCGTTGGGGGTCTTGGTTTAATTCTGCTTCTACTACTGAGTGGCGATAGTTCTTCAGCTCAACCATCTGTTTCTTCATCTCAACCACCTGTACCTGTTTCTCCAGAAAATACACCTTTGTCTCTCACCAACAAAGGCGAATGCGATCTGACTCCTAGTGGTAATAGTTCCGATCACACACAGATCGTTGAGATTCCGTGTAATGTTACTCCTCAAACCCCCACGGAAGTGAAGAAGGTAGTGGAGCCATCAACGATCAAAGCGCTTGTATTGATAATTGTTCTACTATGGATAGTCCGTAACAAACACCGAACTTTAAAAATCCGTCATTCGTAATTGTTACATAAAGGGATACATGGCACTAAGAAAAGCCCAAAGGCTTATGTAGCATCGTTTCGCCTCGTTCCCAGTCCTCAGACTGGGAATGTATTGCCAGAGGCTCTGCCTCTGGTCAAGCCACTGGAGGCGGAGCCTCTCAGAACTCGTTCCCAGCCTTCAGGCTGGGAACGAGGATACAATAAGTCTTTGGGCTTTTCTTAGTGCTATTCGTTTTAGAAGGCAGAAACCTAACTACGCTAACCGATGATGAATTGGCATATATCCGCAATCGCCGGATCGGTTTTGTGTTTCAGCAGTTTAATTTACTGGCTCGTTCTACGGCTTTAGAAAACGTGATGTTGCCAATGGTCTATGCAGGTGTTCCTAAATCGGAACGCAGAAAACGCGCAGAGTCAGCTTTAACCCGCGTTGGTTTGGCAGAGCGAATGTTAAACCGTCCTAACCAGATGTCTGGTGGACAGCAACAGCGAGTAGCCATAGCCCGCGCCCTCGTTAATCGCCCTGCACTTGTTCTAGCAGACGAACCCACTGGAGCGTTAGACAGTGAAACATCTCAGGAAGTGATGGATTTGTTGACTGAGTTAAATAGTCAAGGCATCACGATTGTTATCGTTACCCATGAACCAGATGTAGCCGATCAAACTAATCGGATTATTCATGTTAAAGATGGTTTAGCTGAAGGGGTAACAAAGAAGCTACAAACCAGACTGGATAATGTGCATAGCGTATAAAACCTGATGAAAATGGCGTAGTTTATCAGCCCTTTGCGTAGCGTTTAGTTCGGAGAGCGTCCCGTAGAGAAGGAAAGGTATCGCCTGTTAATCTGCGGCCAATTCACCACATTCCACCAATTATCCAAATACTCAGCCCGACGGTTGCGATATTTAAGGTAATAAGCATGTTCCCATAGATCGTTACCCATAATCGGATATGAACCCTCCATAATCGGGTTATCTTGATTTGCTGTGGTAACAATCTGGAGTTGTTTTTGAGGATTGCGTACTAACCAAACCCAACCACTACCGAAACGAGCTGCACCCGCTGCGTTAAACTGTTTTTTAAAGGCATCAAAACTGCCAAAAGTTTGGTTAATTTCTTGAGCGATCGCTCCTGATGGTTGTCCTCCACCTTGGGGACTCATCAGTTGCCAAAAAATCGTGTGGTTGAGATGACCACCAGCGTTATTACGTACCTTTGTCCGAATATCTTCAGGTACGCTGTTCAAATTCACTAGTAAACCTTCAACACTTCTTTTTTGCAAATCTGGATACTGCTTTAATGCATCATTTAAGTTCTTGACGTAGCTAGCATGATGTGCATCATGATGCAATTTCATCGTTTCAGCATCAATCGCTTTTCCGAGTGCCCCATAAGCATAAGGTAATGGTGCTAGTTGTGCGGGAGAAGTACTTAATGACCTATTAGGATAAGCTACAGTGGCAAACGGTCTAGTAGGTGTTGGTGTAGAAGTTTGGGCCTCAGCTATTGGTACTGGTTCGTGATAAATTAGCAGAATTGTCAACACAATTGTTGTGAAGAAAAAAACTATTTTTTTTCGCCAAAATCCGATCATAAATTGTAGCCTCAAAATCAATATTATTGGCTTATAACCCGATCTTAGAGTGTTATTTTGCAGTTATATTAAGCCAAATATTATATATATTACCTTAGTTATCAGTTAATTAAAGCAAAAATAAATCTAGCTAAAATTTTATTTTTTAAACTTATCATTCAAACCTTGTAAAGAATAAATCTCTTGGATTAAGAATAAGAATTATTCATACAACTCCTAACTTTATTATGTATGGGAGTCCCATTTGCCTGTACGAACATCTTGTTTACAGCATAATAGCTAGATTTTATCCACTATTTGAACTAGGCAACACCACTACAAATTTTCTATTATTTATTCAGCTGATTTTTTTTGTTTTTCATCTGTCTGTAAATAGCTGCAATGTTGCGGGCATCATCAATGCCACGATGATGTGTACCTTTTAATTCTATCCCCAACTCATTGAGAGCTTGTGCCATGCCAAATTTTTTAGATACGCCAAGATATTCCGAAAATTCCTCTTTGATATTTATGTGTTCTGAAGTAAAAGGATAAGGGAAATTATGAAACGTGCAATCTTGAATAAATTGCTTTTTGTCATAATTACCCCAAGAACAAAAAATATAGTCAGGAAATAAATTAATCCATTCTTTGAAGCGAGAAATTGCTTCTAAAAATTTTGGCGCTTCGTCAACATCTTGCTGGCGAATACTAGTCAATTCTGTGCAAAAATTTGTCAGTTGCGGATGTCTCACAGGTTGGATGAATTGCTGAAACTCCGAATCAATTTCCCACGTTGTTCGGTTGAGCATCACTGCACCGATTTCAATGATTTCCATTTGGTGACGTGGAATAGTTTTACTGTTACAGCATGTAGCTTCCAAATCAACTATCAGATAATAGTGAGATATTCTAGTATTCATATTAGATTGAGAATAATATTAGTAACTTTTTATACTTATATTTTAAAACTATGAAGTTTGTAGTAATCGCATACATTATACTACAAGAACGTAATGTTTACAGTAGCTTTGCTTTTTTCATTTATTTGAACCACAACCTTCTGTATAGGCTTACAGGTAGCTGTAAGATTACAGAAATTTAGATTGATGAAAAAGGTTTAACCCAACGGAGTTGAATAGCGATATCAAGAGCGATCGCAGCCAGCGCAAACCATAACAAACTTTCTGCCGCCAACACCAAAAAAGGCCAAATTGCGCTGTGGGAATTCCACCCAAATTCTATCTGAGTTAATCCGCGCACCAAGCCAAAGGCTAACACGCCACCAGCTTTGAGTTGGGGATTTCGATCGGAGCGGATGATATAGCGGTAGGTGACACCAAATAGGAAACCAATAAAAGTTGCGATCGCACCACTCACCACCAAGTGCCAGTTAACATCACTTTGCAGACATACAAGTGTCTGAAAATACTTTGCCAGTATGAAAGTATTCAACAGGTTAGCGATCGCAAAAGCCAAACACACAGAGAATCCCCCAACTATTCCAGCCTTGAGGGATTCTATGCGTTCTGCCATTAATTGAGGATCTAAAATTGAGTTCACTCTATATAGAAGTTAAGGATTAGATATTAGGGAAATTTTTCCTTACTCTCCAGTATGATAAATGCTTGAGCAGCTTTGTCATTAATTAAATACCGCTCTCAAGTGGGAATTTTGATGATAAATTCGGTTCCCATACCAGGTTGAGAATTCACTTCTAATATACCTTCGTGTTTTTCTACAATAATTTGGTATGCGATCGACAAGCCAAGTCCAGTACCTTTGCCAACAGTTTTTGTCGTAAACAACGGCTCAAACAAGCGTTTTTTCAGCCGTTCAGGAATACCAATCCCATTGTCAGCAATCCGAATTATAACCAATTGTTGAGAATCTATTTCTGTGATAATTTTAATCTGAGGAATTATATTGCTGATTTTGCCTTCCATTATAGCTTCATCAAGGGCATCAATTGCATTCGCGAGAATGTTCATAAACACTTGATTCATCTGCCCTAGATAACACTTAACCTGTGGTAATTCTCCATAATTTTTAATCACTTCAATGCGGGGACGATCGCTATTAGCATGGAGGCGGTGTTGCAAAATCATTAGGGTACTATCTATTCCTTGATGTAAATCAGCAGATATTTTGGCATCGCTATCCGAGCGACAGAAACTGCGGAGTGAACTAGAAAGGTTGCGAATTCGTTCGCTTCCTATGTGGAGTGAGTTCAAGATTTTTCCCATATCTTCGAGAACAAAGTTTAGATCCAAGTTCTCAATAGTTTTGGTAATTTTGGCTGTTGGGTTTGGATACTCTTGTTCATATAGTAGAAGCAACTCGGTTACTGCTGTAATATATTCTTGCAAGGGTGGAATATTGCTGGAAATAAAGTTGATCGGGTTATTGATTTCATGGCCAATACCAGCGATTAGCTCTCCGAGTGTTGATAGTTTCTCTTGCTGTACTAATTGGACTTGGGCTTTTTGCAAAGCCCTGGTGCGATCGCTAACTTGTTGTTCCAAAGATTCAGTCAATTGTTTGAGTTGTAAATGTACGCGTACTCTTGCAATCACTTCTTCTTGGGCAAATGGTTTCGGGATATAGTCAACTGCGCCAAGGGAAAATCCCTTCGTTTTGCTCTCTGTATCCGCTAATGCAGTAGTGAAAATAATCGGAATGTTTTGGGTAACAGGATTGGCTTTGAGGCGGCGACAAGTTTCAAATCCGTCAATACCAGGCATTTGTACGTCCAGCAAAATCAACTCTGGTTGATTGCGTTCGACTTGAGCGATCGCACTTTCTCCATCGACTGCAACCCGAAAACGAAAACCCTCACTATTAAGCGCTTCACACAGGAGAGATAAATTTGTGGGATTATCATCCACAATCAAAATAAATCCGGTATCTGAGGTTTTAAGCATGATTAATTAAAAATTGAAATTTAACTCAAATTAATTGATATATTCTTGAATAAAAGTTTCCAAACGTTTGAGTTGGAAATTACTAGCAAGCTGGACGATTTGCTGGACAAAAATGCTTAAACGCTCGTCAGATTTAGAAAGTTCCTCGGCCAGTTCCAAAACTTTTTGAATATCACCGTCTTTTGTCAGTTCGAGTAAATCTTGCAAAACCTCTTTGGCAGGATAAATCATCTCATTTGGTCGATCCAAAGCATCTATATTGGTTTTTTTGATTTCATCTACCTTTACGTCAAAAATCCATTCCAGTTGCAAAAACTGTCGTAGCATTTCCAGCAGCGTTTCAGCTTCTACAGGCTTTGGTAGAAATGCATTTGCACCTACATCAATACTCTTGTACTGGTCGGCTGCAAACACACTGGCTGAGGAAGCGATGACAGCAATCTCTTTAAATTGCTCAGATTTACGTAAACGATCGATCAACTCAAATCCATTCAATATAGGCATCACTAAGTCAGTAATAATCAAGTCTGGTTTGTGGGCTAGAGCCTTTTCCCATCCTTCCTGACCCTGACTAGCTTCTACAACAGTAAACCCAACTGGTTCTAGTAAATTTACAATTACCGATCGATTTTCCCATTTGTCATCCGCAATCAAAATGGTGCGGCTTTGTCCTTGATAACCAATAATAGTTCCTTGCTCGACCACTCTAGAAACCTTTGCCCAGTCTTTAGATTCTGGAAATTCTGCCTCAAACCAGAAAGTACTACCTTTGCCAAATTCACTTTGTACCTGAATCTGACCACCCATCAACAAAACAATGTTTTGGCTGATTGCTAATCCCAAACCTGTACCTTCAGATTGTCGTTTTTGATTTCCTACTTGTTCAAAGGGTTGGAAGATTTTCTGCGCTTGTTCAGGGATTATTCCAGCACCAGTATCTATTACCTCAAAACGAATTTTGTAGTTAGTTTTTCCATTGGTGTTTGATTGTTTAGCAATGACCTTAACTTTGAAGGTGACACTACCTTCATTAGTAAATTTAATCGCATTACTCAGCAAGTTAATCAGTACTTGCCGCAAGCGTTTTTCATCAGTATGAATGCCCGTTGGTAAATTAGGATCGAGTTGGACGTGAAATGCAATCACCTTTTGTTCTGCGCGGATGCGAGAAATTTCAGTCACGCTATCTATAAAGGCAGGTAAGTAGAAATCAACAGGATACAATTCTAGTTTCCGGGCTTCTATTTTGGAGAGATCCAGAACATCATTAATTAGGGTTAAAAGATGAGAACCACATTGATAAATGATGCTGACTCCTTTACGTCCTTTTTCACTCAAAGATTCTGTGCGTTGAAGAATTTGTGTATAGCCCAAAATACCGTTAAGAGGTGTGCGTAGTTCATGACTCATATTGGCGAGAAATTCACTCTTGGCTTGGCTGGAGTTTTGAGCAACTTCTTCTGCAAGGCGTAATTCTTTTTCGATGCGCTTGCGCTCGACAATTTCAGTTGAAAGCGCTCGATTGATAACTTCTAACTGGGTTGGACTAGGTAGTGTTAGAGCTTGAGGCATGAGATAAAATAACGCAAATGCCGTATATATCGAAATAATGGCAGTTAGAGCTTTTAAACTACCTGCAACCCAATAATTTGGATGCCAAAGCGTCCAAATATCCATTAAGTGCCCAGTACCGCAAGCAATGATAAAAGCACCAAATAACAAAAAGACGCCATTAAAAGGAAGGTCTTTACGCTTAGAAATAAAGTAAATCAGTAGGAAGGGAATAGAATAATAGGCTAGAGCGATCGTGGCATCAGAAATAATGTGCAGCCAGACTAATCCAGTTTGCCAAAGATAACAATGTCCATGAGGTATAAAACCGTTGGAGTGGAAAGGATAGTTGAAAAATGTCGGCATGATATTAGGGGTTGCTGGATTGGAAATATATACCCATAGCCCTAGTATTCCCAAAAGTATCAAGTCAGAAAGCGCGATCGCTACTTTTTTACATTCGTGTTTATCGTTGCTTTAAGTACTAACGTATCAAGAAAAGTTGGTGTCTTTTTTGTGTAAACGTACTCTGTCGTAAAGATCACACGCAAAAGTTACAATCTGATTGATAAAAAAATCTCAGCCTGCCCAATCCCTGTATGATAAGTATTAGAAACCTTTTGTAATTATTTGAAAAGTGGGACTATGGAGATTTTGACACTAGGTTGGGTAGCGTTGTTAGTTGTGTTTACTTGGTCAATTGCAATGGTAGTGTGGGGACGTAACGGACTATAGAGGCATTGTGGAAAGTCCATTCTTGAGTATTTTGGTTTTATTTGCTGTAGTGCTGCTCGTAGTAGTCACTGGTGGTATTGGTTATTTAACCCTGGCGGATTGGCGCGATCGCCGTCGCCGAGATGAAGAAAAACGCACCACCCGCAGCGCCACTCCCAAGCGGCGATAGTTTTCTGGTAATTGAAAATCTTTTTGTAGGGACGCGATTGTATCGCGTCCCTACATTGTTTTTATGACATTCCCAGGAAATAACTGTTACCTTTGCGATCGCAACGGGAATCATGAAATAGAAGACTTTCAATATTTAAAGTCCCACTGGGAATGGAAAACTCCTCTACTACTCAATCCATACAACCAAATTCAGAACGGCAAGAATCTCATTCAGATGTAACATGCTCCTTGCGTCAGAATGAGCAACAAAAAGCCTTATCTGGAGTTATTGCCCGTATTCGGGAGTCTCTAGACATAGAAACTATTTTCAAAATTACAGTCACTGAAGTCCGCCAACTTCTGAAAAGCGATCGGGTTGGCGTGTTTCGTTTTTATCCTGATTTGGCATGGGAAGGAGAATTTATCTATGAAGATGTGGCAACCGAATGGAATTCGGCATTAGCAGCCAAACTGCGCGACCACTGCTTTAGTGAGGAGTTCGCAGGACTTTATCAGCAAGGTCGAATTAGAGCAATAACTGATATTTATCAAGTAAATGCCAGTGATTGCTACATCCAGATTCTGGAAAAATTCCAAGTACGTGCCAGTATAATTGCCCCCTTGATCAAAGGTAAAGATTTATGGGGATTGTTGTGTATTCATCAGTGTGGTAGTCCTCGACAATGGGAAGCATCAGAAATTGAGTTTGTGCAATTAATTGCCGAACATCTAGGAGTTGCTTTACAGCAAGCAGATTTCCTCGAACAAGTCAAACTACAATCAACAGAACTAGCACAAGCAAAAGCCAGAGAAAAAGCGGCTCAATGGCAGAAAACTATAGCTATCACCATTGAGAAAATTCGCCAGTCCTTAGATTTGGAAATCATTTTCCACACAACCACCGCAGAACTTAGGCAGCTACTAAATGCCGATCGCGTGGCTATCTATCGGTTCAATCCCGATTGGAGTGGTGAATTCGTGTTTGAATCAGTGGCAGAGGGTTGGGTTTCCCTGATAGATCAACAGTCGCAACGCCCGGAATTGAAAGATAACGTCAGCGAATGTAGCGCCAAAGATTTAGCTAAACCTCCAGTCGCTGATACCTATTTACAAGATACAGAGGGTGGGAACTTCACTCAGTGTGAAGTGTACCGAATTTGTAATGATATTTACAATTCAGGCTTTAGTGACTGCTACATTAAAATTTTAGAGATATATCAAGCAAAAGCTTATGCGATCGTTGCTATTTACCACGGTCAAAAGCTCTGGGGCTTGCTAGCAGCATACCAAAATGCTGGAACCCGTGATTGGCAAAAAGATGAGGTTTACTTGCTTACTCAAGTGGGTACTCAACTAGGTGTGGCTTTGCAGCAAGCGGAATTTATCCAACAAATGCAGATTCAAGCAGCAGATATCAGCAAAGCTGCTGAAAGGCAAAGAGCGTTAGCGCACACAGTAGAAAAAATTCGTCAGTCTCTTGAAATTGAAGCCATATTTAAAACCACTACTCAAGAAGTTCGTCGGTTATTAGAAGTGGAACGAGTCGCAATTTATCGCTTCTATCCTGATTGGAGTGGCGAATTTGTGGCTGATTCGATCGTTGATGGCTGGACACCAATGGTTAAGCCGCAGCCTGTGACAGAACGCGTTCTTGTGCAAGGAAAACAAGCGGGTAAGTATGCACGTAATGAAGTTTTTGTACCAATTTCTCAGGGTGAAAAGCTGTGGGGATTGCTAGTAGCTTATCAAAACTCCCAGCCCCGTTATTGGCAAGATGAAGAAATCAACTTGCTAGCCCAAGTTGGCGTTCAATTGGGGGTAGCATTACAGCAAGCTGAATCCTTGAAACAGATGCAGGTGCAAGCCGAAAAACTGGCTCAAGCCGCCGAACGAGAACGGAAAGCAGCCGAAAGACAGAAGGCCTTAGCTGCAACAGTGGAGAAAATCCGCCACTCTCTTGATATTGACACCATTTTTGCGACCAGTACAGAAGAAGTCCGACGGTTATTGGAAGTTGACCGAGTAACAATCTATCGATTCGGGACTGATTGGAGTGGGAAATTTGTTGCTGAGTCTTTAGCCGAAGGTTGGACATCAGTAAAGGAAATTGTACCTGCAATGTCTACGACAGGCTACGCCTATGCAAGTAATTACTTGCAAGAAACCCAAGGTGGGGATTTTGCTAATGGTAAAACTCTTGTTATTAAGGATATTTACAGCACCGATGATTCTATTCCTTATATTGCCCTGATCGAACTCATGGAGGCTAGGGCATATATGATTGTGCCGATTTTTCAGGGTGAGAAACTTTGGGGATTGCTAGCAGCTTATCAAAATATCAAACCCCGTGATTGGCAAGAAGATGAAGTAGATTTGTTGATGCAAATTGGTACTCAGTTAGGCGTAGGACTTCAGCAAGCGGAATTACTAGAACAAACTCAATGTCAAAAAGAAGAGTTGACCCAGACTCTGAAAGAATTACAGGACACTCAGAGTCAGTTAATTCAAAGTGAAAAAATGGCAGGTTTAGGGCAGTTAGTTGCTGGTGTAGCACATGAAATTAATAACCCGATTAGTTTCATTTATGGGAATATCACTTATGTTACCGAACATACCGAAAATTTATTTAAATTACTGCGCCTTTATCAGAAACAGTATCCTAAGACAACAGAAGAAATTAAAAAGCAAGTAGCAGCATTAGATTTAGATTTCATTAATGATGACTTGCCCAAAATTCTGGCTTCAATGAAGATGGGTGCAGAGCGGATCTCTCAATTAGTCTTGTCGTTACGAAGTTTTTCTCGGCTTGACGAATCAGGAATGAAGCCCGTTGACCTTCATGAAGGTATCGACAGTACTTTGCTAATTTTACAACATCGACTGCAACCACAAACTAATTCTTTTGCTATTGAGGTAGTTAAGCAATATGGTGAATTGCCTCCAGTAGTCTGCTATGCAGCCCAGATGAATCAGGTGTTTATGAATATTCTCAACAACGCGATTGATGCACTGGAAAACTCAGCAATTAGTGGCAAAAAAATTGACAATCCTAAAATTTGGATACGTACAGAAGTTATAGAAGAGAATATTGTTCTGATTTGGATTGCTGACAATGGTTGTGGGATTCCAGAGATTGTGCGATCGCGCATTTTTGAACCTTTCTTTACTACCAAACAACCTGGCCAAGGTACTGGTTTGGGGTTATCTATTAGTTACCAAATTATTGTAGAAAAACACGGCGGTAATATCAAATGTGTTTCTGAACCTGCTAATGGCTGTGAGTTCTGGATACAAATTCCGATGAAAAGGACAATTAGTTAGGAAAAAATAGGCGATGCATTCTCTATGAGAGGCTACGTCAGAGGACACACAGGAAGGAGAAAAAAGGCGATCGCACGCTGAAGATTTTACAGGCGATCGCTCTTTTTAAAGAACCACTCCAGGCGCAGAGGACAGAGAGGAAGGAGAAAGCGATCGCTCCCCTTGTGGAATACATATCTTATTGCTGCTGTTGCAACCAAGCCATTAAATCAGCTTCAGTGGAAAAATCTAGTAAGGCTTCCGCTAAATCCTCTAACTGAGTTAACGATAACCCGCGCAGCCGCTCTTGTAATTCAGCAGTAATTACACCAATTCGCTTTGTTAATAGACGCTGGATTATTTTTAACTCTCCTTGTTGTATCCCTGACTCCATCCAACTGGTGACGATTTGCATAACAACCTCCTGTTGAGTTGGTTCAAATTGAGCAATTTCAGTCTGGAAAATTTCTTCTTCTTGGGCATTTAGTCGCAGATAAGTATCAATAAACCCGGAAATCAATTGTATTCGCGCTGGATCTAGCTGCAAGGTAGCTAGCAGGCGCAGACACTCAGATTTTACTTTGGGCCTGTCTTTTGGCGCTATGTTCATTTTAGCCATGAGCGCACTAGCTACGGGATTTTGCTGTTGCAGATATTCTCGCCAATTCAGATGATTTAACTGGATGACATCATAGTTAAACTGCAAGACAACTTTATTGGAAAATGCTACTTGATGAAAATTTGTTTCAGCCTTTTTGGGGCTATCGTAAGAAAATAAAGCGATAGGATATACTGGCAAGGCGTATTTTTCATACAATCTAGCGAAGTAGCGATACATCCGCAAATCAAAAGCTTCTTGATAATAAGCTTGATGTTCTAGATGTATTAGAAAAAACGATTCTTGCTCTCTAAATCGCGCTTTTACTACTAAGTCAGTTTCATATTTTTCTCCAGCAGTAACATCGGTAAATACCTCTTTGTCAATGAAAGAGATCGTATCCCGTTCCAGATAAGCTGTTATCTCTGGAAAAAATAACTCGATGAACTCCCAGAAGAAGGTTGTTAATAGTTCTTTAAATAAGCGATCGTGGTCTATCATGTCAAATTTATATCATGTTTTGATGGGCGATCGCCTACGCATTGTGGAGATTGGCGATCGCTCTTTTTAACGAACCTTTCTAGGCGCAGAGAACACAGAGTCAGAAGGGAGCGATCGCACAGTGGAAATTTTTCAGGCGATACCTTCTCTACGAGAGGCTTCGCCAACGGCTGGCTTCGCCTACGCTTTTTTAACGAACCGCCAAGACGCCAAGGAAGAATAGAAGAGGCGATCGCACGGTGGAGTTTTTTGCAGGCGATCACCTTTTTTAACGAACCGCAGAGGCGCAGAGGACATAGAGGAAGTAATATCAGCCGAAAGTGCTTCTGCCTGTAATAGCTTTTACGGCTAAGTACGCACGATTTGTAGAAGAACTATCTTGCTGTAATAAAATATCGTTTTGGTTTTGTCTTATTTTCTTTTCTTCTACTAAAAATTGACGCAACCATTTTTCTCTTTTACTTGCTTCCTCTTTAGTTATTTGTTCTGTCTCTTGCTTCAATTGTTGTGATGAATTCATAGGGAGAGAGCCAAATAATGAACATGGCTCTTGATTGATCTTTTCGCCGAAAAGGAAACGAGTAAAATTGTTGTAAGTCATGTAATCATCCTTATTTAATAAAGATACTTATTATATAATATAAAACTCCTATTTTATTTTTGAAAGCATACTTAGACTAAAATCTTTGTTAAGTAAAGCTTTTATCTAAAAAACTTTTCATTAATCAAACCGAAGTCCTATGGAATATTCACTTAGATAATATTTTTATGATTAAAAAATTTGCCTTGGGAATATCACACCCCCAAGGCAAGCTAACTCTCTAAATTCTTCCTTCGCGCCTCTCTCTGCGGTTCGTTAAAGTTGCTTCACTTCCGAAACCAACTTCGCCACCATATCCTTCGCACTA
This sequence comes from Nostoc sp. DedQUE07, assembly GCF_034530975.2. Taxonomy (NCBI): domain Bacteria; kingdom Bacillati; phylum Cyanobacteriota; class Cyanophyceae; order Nostocales; family Nostocaceae; genus Nostoc; species Nostoc sp. DedQUE07. The sequence goes on from NZ_JAVRCC020000014.1 coordinate 15,319, forward strand.
CCAAAAAGCATCGTCGTTTTATCCTTGTAGAACAACTCATTATCTACACCGGCAAAACCCGTACTCATCCCGCGCTTAATCACAATCGTCTGCTTCGCCCGATCTACTTCCAAAATCGGCATACCATAAATCGGGCTATTTGCATCACTCCGCGCCGCCGGATTTACCACATCATTTGCCCCAATTACCAAAGCCACATCCGCTTGTTCAAACTGGGGATTAATATCATCCATGTCATACAACTGGGTATAAGCCACATTTGCCTCTGCTAGCAACACATTCATGTGCCCCGGCATTCTACCAGCAACAGGGTGAATGGCATACTTGACATCAACGCCCATTTTTTCTAACTGATCGGATAATTCCCGGACGCTATGTTGCGCTTGGGCAACTGCCATACCATAACCAGGCACAATTACTACAGAACGGGCATAACCCAACATCATCGCCCCTTCTTCGGGATCGATACTGCGAACAGTTTGATCGGTTGCACCACCACCAGCAGCACCACCGCCAGAAGTAGATCCTGTACCAAAAGCGCTGAACAGCACACTGAAGAGAGAGCGGTTCATCGCCTTACACATAATCTCGGTGAGGATTAAGCCAGATGCTCCTACCAAAGCACCAGCGATGATTAACATATTGTTCATCACCACGAAACCAGCAGCCGCCGCCGCTACACCTGACAAGGAGTTTAACAGCGAAATTACCACTGGCATATCGCCGCCACCAATGGGGATGACGAACATCACACCCAGCACTAAGGAAACAGCTACCACTCCCAAGAATATGGGTAAGCTATCTGGTGTGATGATTAAATAGGCACTACCTACCAAATAAGCACCCAGAAGTAAGAGGTTAAATGGTTGCTGGAAAGGAAATGTAATCGGAGAACCGCTAATTAAACCTTGCAATTTAGCAAAGGCTAAGAAACTACCTGTGAAGGTAACACCACCGATTAACACGTCCAATAGCATGGAAATGTTCACATCTAAGGGTACGGGTGCGCCAGAATCCAATAATCGCCAAAATTCAGCAACGGCGACTAATGCAGAAGCCGCACCACCCAAACCGTTGAGTAAACCCACCATTTGGGGCATTTCCGTCATTTGGACTTTGTAGGCAACGATCGCCCCAATTCCCGATCCAATCGCCAAGCCCAACAATATCATCTCGTAGTTCAACACATTCCGATCTAGCATTGTCGCCACAATTGCTAGCAGCATCCCCACAGATGCAATCACATTACCGTTTCGCGCTGTAGCTGGTGAACCCAGCTTTTTCAAACCAAAAATGAATAAGGATGCAGCGACTAAATATGTCAGCTGAATGCCAGTTGGTAAAAAGTCGCTCACGCCTTAATCTCCTTCTTCTTGAACATTTGCAGCATTCTATCTGTGACTAGAAAGCCACCTACAACGTTGACTGTAGCTAGTACTACGGCAATTAAACCGAGAATCACTGACACAGTTGTTTCTCTAGCACCTGAAGCCACTATTGCCCCAAGTACCGAAATGCCAGAAATCGCGTTTGAGCCTGACATTAGGGGCGTGTGTAAAGTCGGTGGGATTTTGTTGATAACTTCAAAGCCGATAAAAGATGCCAATACAAATACAAACAAAGCAGCAAGTAATGCCTCTGTCATGAAATCAAAACTCCTTGTGTAAATGGGCATTGGGCGATTCAATTTTGGATTTTGGATTTTAAATTTTGGATTAAATTTCAATCTAAAATCTAAAATCTAAAATCTAAAATTCTTACTTCCCAGTCCCTAATTAACCGCCGGTTGCTGAGTATTCGATGCTTGTAGTGCATCCCGCACTCGTTGATTGCGAATTTCACCTGCGTGGGTAACGCAAGCTGCATCAACGATGTCGTCGCCAAAGTCCACCTGCAAAGCTTTCTCTTTGTTAATTAGCAGTTGAATCAACGAGGTTACGTTCTTGGCATACAATTGGCTGGCGTGAATTGGCATTGATGATGGGAGATTGATGGGGCCGATAATTGTTACGCCGTTCCATACAATATCTTTGCCGGGTTCTGTGCAGGCGCAGTTACCACCTTGTTCAGCAGCCAAATCCACAATTACTGAACCTGGTTTCATTTGTGCCACCATTTCTTCTGTAACTAGCCGTGGTGCTTGTCTTCCAGGTACTTGGGCTGTAGTAATCACTACATCAGAATTCTTAATGTGTTCGGCGACAACTTCTTGAGTACGTTGTTTGCTAGCCTCAGAAATTTCTTTGGCGTAACCGCCAGCAGCGACGGTTTCTTCGTCTAATTTGACTTCAACGAATTTTGCCCCTAAGCTTTGCACTTCTTCTTTGACGGCGGGACGGATATCAAAGGCTTCTACCACTGCTCCCAAACGTCTAGCGGTGGCGATCGCTTGCAATCCGGCTACACCAGCGCCCATAATAAATACTTTCGCTGGAGCGATCGTGCCTGCGGCTGTGGTTAACATCGGAAAGTATTTCGGTAAGGCTGCGGCGGCAATTAATACTGCTTTGTAACCGGCTAATGAAGCTTGCGAGGACAAAGCATCCATACTTTGCGCCCTGGTGGTACGGGGGATCATCTCCATACTCAAAGCTGTGACTTTCCGATTTGCTAGTTGCTGCGCCACAACAGGATTTCCCAAGGGATTGAGGAAACTGACTAATACAGCCCCTTCCTTTAACAAATCAACTTCTGAGCGTCCATCTTCTCGTTCTTGCGGTGGACTTACTTTCAGCAGAATATCTGTTTCACCCCATAATTTGGCAGTATCGCTGATTATTGTGGCTCCTGCTGCTTCATAGTCAGGATCGCCAAAAAATGAGCGTTCTCCTGCACCCGCTTCTACCCAAACTTCCAAACCTTGTTTTACCAATCGGGCAACGGTGTCAGGAATTAATGCCACACGACGTTCACAAACTTCAATTTCTTTAGCAACTGCTATTCTCATGAAATCTCCTGAAGATAAATACCTAATCTCTGCCAAGTAAGCGATTGTCCAGATGATGGGTGTCCCGCACTCATAGTACTTAGGCAGGAACATCAGCCATGAATTTTACTTGTAGATTGAACCTTGAATCTTTCCTCTCCCACTCTTTGCTCTCTAGACAAAGCCTCATTTTTTTGTAAAGTTCTGAGCGGAGGTTCCCTCCAATCGGACTTTTTGCTTTGCCGCTCGCAGATGTCATATTTTCAGATATTTGCAAACAGGGTTATGTATTGCACATCCTAAATTGATTCCCAAATTTTGCATCTTTATCTTTAGGTTGTTTTCGGGATTGAGAAATTTTGGTATTCCTTTCTTATAGAGTAATATTGACCGAATTTTGAAAGCTTGATAATTTCCCAATCAAATTTTAATGATTACAACTTCGATTCCAATCCAACTTATTTTAATCAATTTAGCCCAACTTAACTGGCGATCGCTGATGGCAGACCTCAATTTTTATAACAAAATTCTCAAATTTAGATACACTTATACATATTTAGAAACACAATCCAACCCCCAACTGTGTTTATATCTAGTTCCAATTTGACCCAATTTAGCCATCAAATCATAGCTACATAAGGGTAATGAAGTAAATTTAATATAAGTTTGTTTTAATACTAAGTAAGTTTACTGTTGCCTAAACATCAGACAGGATGGCACTTTTTTTGGAAATTAAACGTCCATTGTCGAGAAGCCAGTAGTAAAGTTTAGTAAAGAATACTAACACACAGTTACTTTTAGATCGCAGATTTATATTTTCGTAGAGGAAGCCCGATTATGCGACGTTTACTTTCTGCTTTAGCCGTGACTAGCTTTTTGGTTACTGGATTACCAGCCTTAACTTGGGCGCAAAGCTTACCTGGATTTACGCTGTTTAGCGGCGTCAAACAAGAAAATCAGCTACCCTTCCGATTAGATTTTGGCGGACAAGCTAATGGTTGGGATCGATACATACTAAAGATTCCAGCTAAAAGAATGAAATTGGCAGTTGGTCAATTTGCCATTACCTACCCTGATTATTACAAAGGAACTTTTGACCAGAAAAAAATTGAAGTCCGAGTCAAAGGCAAAGCAGTTCCGCTTTCTGAGGTGAAATGGGACAAAGAAGGTAAACTGATCAATATTTTTCCTCAAGATCCAGTACCAGCAGGTAGCCCAGTCGAAGTGGTGTTATCTAACGTGAAAAACCCATCCTTCGGTGGAGTTTACTATTTTAACTGTCAAGTGCTTTCCCCTGGCGATGTACCACTACTGCGCTATATGGGAACATGGATTTTGAGTATTACTTAAGAATAGGGAGTAGGGATATAACCAATCGATGATTCCCAATTTCCTAACAAAGTGATACAATTAGAGATTGTGAGTTTTTATAAAAATCACTTAAGAGGAGAAGAGTATGAAAAGAACACTGGGCGGTACTAGCCGTAAGAGAAAAAGAACCTCTGGTTTTCGCGCCAGGATGCGGACACCAGACGGCAGAAACGTGATTAGCGCCAGAAGAAAAAAGGGCCGTCACCGTCTGAGTGTTTAGGACAGATCGAGCGATAAAGAGCATCTGTGGCTTTGCCCAAAACAAATCGGCTAAAATCCCGCAAGGATTTCCAGGCAGTTTTCCGAGAAGGAATTCGGCGTCATGGCTCTTATTTAACATTGAGAGCCTTAAAGCCCTTATATTCAACGAAACCTTCTTTGGACACTGCCACCCAGACTACACAAGCAACTGACTCAAAGCTCCTTGCCAGCACGCGGATTGGTATTTCAATTAGCACAAAAGTCAGCAAAAGGGCAGTGGTTCGCAACCGAATCAAACGGCAAATTACTGCTGCTTTATACAACTTGCTGCCAAAATTATCACCAGGATGGCGGCTAGTATTCATTGTCAAACCCACAGCAGCAGAATCTAAGTGCGTAAGCCCACAATTTCTGCAAGAATTAGAGCAGTTGTTGGCACAAGCTGAGGTGTTCGATGGGAATTCGTGAAGATGTTTATTATGAAGGTGGCCCCCATGTTGGGGATTTAATTGTCAACCTGCTGATTGGGCTAACCATTGTCGGGCTACCATTAGCAGTCGGGGCAATTGTCAGGGCATTGTGGCTGCGTTTCCGCATCACCGATCGCCGAATTACTGTTACCGGAGGTTGGCAGGGACGCGATCGCACTGACGTAATTTACTCAGAAATTGTCAAAATCGTCAAAGTCCCCCGTGGCATTGGCTTTTGGGGAGATATGGCCATTACCCTAAAAAACGGCAGTCGTCTCGAATTGCGCGCAATTCCCAAGTTTCGGGAAGTCTATGACTACATTAACGAAAGAATTGCTGCAAAAAATCCCGAATTTAGCGGCACTGCCAATAAGTGATGAGCAGGGGGAGCAGGGGAAGAAAAACTATTGGTTATTGCCCAATGCCCAAAGCCCCATGCCCAATGCCCCATTTATAATGTGCGGCTATCCGTAGCGAGAGATAGTCGCCGACAATTCATGATTTAGATAAATTAGATTCAGTTTACAGTACCTCAGGTTGAATTCAGAATAATGGATTTTGGTATCGGCTTTCTCTCGAACAACGTGATGCTGCCAATCATAGATTTCTTCTATGGTATTGTGCCTAGTTACGGATTAGCGATCGTTGCTTTGACCTTGATAGTCCGCTTCGCGCTCTATCCCCTGAGTGCTGGCTCAATTCGCAATATGCGGAAGATGCGAATTGTACAACCTCTGATGCAGAAGCGGATGGCAGAAATTAAAGAGCGCTATAAGGATGAACCGCAAAAGCAGCAGGAGGAAATGGTTAATGTCCAAAAAGAATTTGGCAACCCTTTGGCAGGCTGTTTTCCATTACTAGTGCAAATGCCAGTTTTGTTAGCGCTGTTTGCTACCTTGCGGGGTTCGCCTTTTGCAAGTGCGAACTACAGCGTTAACCTGCAAATTCTTCCCGCAGAACAAATCGAACAAATTCAACCACAAGCCTTTGCTACTGCTCCTCAAAATATTTACATTGCAGATGGGGAACACGTTAAAGTAGCTGCTATTATTCCTAGCGGAAACAAACTAGCAGTAGGAGAACAAACCAAGATACAGTATCAGACTGTTGCAGGTAAACCATTTCAGGTACTCTTAGCAGAACACCCAGAAAATAAGCTGGTTCCTGATTGGAAAGTTACCAAAGGTGAAGATAGGATAAAAATTGATGCCCAAGGCAATGTAGAAGCCTTGCAACCAGGAGAAGTTACTATTCAAGGAACAATTCCTGGATTAGCAGCAGAAAAAGGCTTTTTATTCATTGATGCTTTAGGCAGGGTTGGCGCACAAGATCCAGATGGCACAATCCACTGGGATATCGTCGCCATGATCGTCTTCTTTGGAATCAGCCTTTATGTTAGCCAAATGCTTTCCGGGCAAAATTCCAGCGGTGGCAATCCGCAGCAGGATACAGTTAACAAAATCACCCCCGTCATCTTTTCTGGAATGTTCTTGTTCTTCCCCCTACCAGCTGGGGTGCTGATGTATATGGTGATTGGTAATATTTTCCAAACCGCCCAAACTTATCTTCTCTCCCGCGAACCTCTACCGGAGGAACTACAAAAAATTGTAGAAACCCAGGAAAAAGAAGCAGCAGTCACAGAACAGAAAGCATTACCGTTTGAACCAAAAAGTCCTAAGAAAAAGGCGGCAGGGGGATCATGAGCGACATTCCAATGCAGAGAGGTCAGCAATGGTTAAAAACCCTGCTGGAACTCACTGGAATACCTGCTGAGATTCAGGGTCATTTAGAAACTGCCCAATCTCAAGACGGCGATTCTCCAGAACCAGATAACTACTGGTTGACTATTGACCAAACCAATTTGACATCAGAACAAATTCAGGTGTTAATTGGTGCTGATGGTTCTGTGTTAGATGCGATTCAGTATCTAGCAAATTCGGTTCTAAACCTCAGCCAACCGCCGGAGGAACAAGCCTCTTTCACTATTGAGTTAAATGGCTACCGAGTCAAAAGAGAAGCTGAAATTCGCGCATTAGCAGAAGCAGCAGCCGATGAAGTGCGCTTTTCTGGTAGAGAAGTGGAAATCAAATCTCTTAGTTCTGCTGAACGGCGTCAAGTTCATACCTTCTTAAAGGAATTTGGAGATTTAGAAACCTTCAGTCGCGGTAAAGAGCCACATCGCCATCTGGTTGTTTGTCCCGCTTCGTTGGAAGGAGTTAGGAGTTAGGAGTAGAGACGCGATTAATCGCGTCTGTACAGGAGTTTGGAGTTAATTGAAAACTCATAACCATATATAATTTCAAAATTTCTCTTTTTGTTAAGGGATAAAATAAAGATTCAGTATCAGTATAATTGCTGATAATCAAGATAAATTTTAGTGAGGATGTCTCACAAATCCTATGGACGCAATTTATATTCCGCAGCTAACTAGAGCATCGGAGCGAACAGAGGAAGTTCAAGTTAAGGAATTTCTGCCTGGTCTAGAAACGTTAACACCAGTTCGCGGTCATGTGCGCGTGCAACATCATGGCAATTACCTGGAAGTGTCAGGTCAGGCAGAAACAATTATTACTTGTACCTGCAACCGTTGCTTGCAGCAATACAATCGCCGTTTAGGGGTTGATACAAAGGAAATCATCTGGTTAGATGAAACTGCAAATCAGGCAAATGACTTGCCCTTAGAAAGGGAAGTGGTTATGGAAGATTTGCTGGAAAGCTTACCGCCCGATGGTTATTTTTATCCCAACGAATGGCTGTATGAGCAGATGTGTTTGGCAATACCGCAGCGCCAGTTATGCGATCGCAATTGTCCAGGTATTCCTGTAATTACTGCTGAGAGTTATTCTGATAGTTCTGAAATTCCAGTTGATCACCGTTGGGCTTCTCTGGAAGCACTGAAAAAGCAACTTCCAGGATAGACAGGTTACTTTCAACTTGGTCAATGCGCCATAAGAGCGCGTTTCTTCCAAAAAGTCAATTATTATATAGCAATCTTATTTGATTTGTGAGAATTGCAACCCGCAGATCCCCGACTTCATAAAAGTTGTCGGGGATCTTGTTTCTTGCAAATGATTTAGGATTGCTATAGCTGTAGGATACACAGTAAAGCCAGCAACTGAAAGCAATTAGCCATAATAATAAACACAAACTGGCAAATAATGTTCTTTATTTATCATTATGACTACGCTTAGTTTAGCCTCGGCTAATTGGTTGATTTAATCGCCTCCCACACTTGGTACAGAAGTTGAAAGTAAGCGGATTAGTGCAACTACAATTGGTACATACTATACATACTATTTTATTTTCAACTGGAGTTTGAGATGGAGTATCTCTGTTAAAATTCTTGGTTGAATTAAATTCAGTAAGTGCATTATTCCTATCATGAGACTGATGAATTGGTTGTGAAGTTGGTTGAATAAATACTGGCTCCATTTGGGCAAAATGCTCCAGCAGCATTCGATGAATAAAAATGTAACTACCTCCAACTTTTTGCACAAAAATGTGTTCAGTAGCATAATCAAGAAAGCGGACATAGTTTCGAGGGATGCAATCCTGGCTGTAGAGAATGAGGCGTAAGGTAAAGTGTTGTAGGCAGGCTTGTCCACCCCCAAATACAAGCCCAAATACAAGCCCAAACGCTAAACCCAATTGCAGCCATTGTGGTTTTGCGAAGATTTGTCCACCAATCAATCCGCCAATGAATCCAAGGAATCCACCAATCAATCCCATTATCAGGGCATTCTTGGCTGAGTTCCATATCCCTTGGTTGGGAATTGTTTTTGTCTCTATCTCTGGGCCTCTCAGTCCACCTAACAACCCTAAAATTAGTCCACCAATTAGCCCATATAGTAAACCTAATCGCAGCCCAGTTTGGAGATTAAATGGAGCGTTAACTAGCTTAAAACCCAGTCCTACAATCAGCCCCAAAAGCAATCCACCTGGTAGTCCATTCTTCAGAAACTTTTTGGCTTCTTCCCAAGACCATCTCAAAGTTTCAACTGGTTTTATTTCTGCTGTACTCCACGCTAAACTTAGTCCAGCCGTCATTCCACCAATTAACGCCGCCCCGGATGATTGAAATATTTGATCTATTAGCCAGCCGATTAACCCACAAATGATTACTCCAAGCAGACAATGTATAAATTTATAAAGTATTTTTTGCACTCGATTTGACAACCAGGTAGGCTGTATTCTTTCAATAAGAAAGACCGTTTGAGACTTCTGAATCATCTGCTGTGCTAGCCAAATTAGCCAGCGCATTGCTTGCATTTTTGAGTATCTTGGCTCATATTTACGACGCTTAAACATCCGTTCAATATAAGCATCAAACAGGTGCTTTCGGCGTTCTTCTTTAGAACCTGTATTGGGTAAATCTTCAAGTTTCTTACCTTTATAAGCCAGAGTCATGACACTTAAAGTCAGGGGAGACTTGGCTAACTCTTGCAATGTAGTGTCTTCTTGAAGCAATGTTTTTACTGCTTCCAGTTGTTCACCAGCCCTGTTTAAATATTGGTTAACTTGCTGAAATGTCAAAGATTGGAGGCAGATAGCACCTTGCAATTGTAAACGAGTAGAGAGAGCTTCATAATCTCGGATACGGCTTGTCACCACAATCTCGATCAACCCATGTTCTTGCATGAATTCGTTGATGGCTCGAATGCATGTTTCCCGACACTCAATTTTCACCTCATCTAAACCATCTAACAGCAGTAATAGTTGTTGATCTTCAATCCAGACTTTACCAAGCGCCTTAGAAATTTGATATGTACTATTCAATTCCTCAATCAGCCAATCAGCAATTGTTTGCTGTTTATTCCCCCAAGAAGATAAGTTCAGCACTACTGGAATAGGCTGGCTAAAATCTTTTTCGGTACGAGCAATTAATTCTTGTGCCAGCTTCAGGAGAGTGATCGTTTTACCCGCGCCGGGTTCTCCTAAAATCAATAAGGTTCGTCCTTTTCCCATCTGATTGAAAACATCAGAGACACTTTTACCTTCAGGTAAGGTTTGCCCAGACTTATTAGGAATTTCTTGAACAATGCTAGACGGGCGCTTTACTGCGTCTAATCGTTCTTCCAGTCCCAAATCAATTAGACCTTTGGTATACAAAGATTTTTCTAGTACGCCTTTAATCCAATACTGTTTGACTTTATTGAGTAAAACTTCTCGGAAACGGTACTCCTCTTTCCCTGAAGGAGGTTTTACCTGCCTGTGACCTATTAGTTTAGCTAGGCTAAAGCTTTCATTCACAGTTAGGTACTGAATTTGGTGCAAGTCGCGTCCAGCCTGTCCAATTTGAGCTTCCCGAATCAAAGCACCATCGATATTCAAATTCTGAAGGGGTTGTTCTTGATTCATAAGCTTTTTTTATGTAAAAAATAAAAGACTTTTAACTGCAACTCCTAACCAAGGAGCTAATTGTTTGGCAATTGGCTCTAACTTTTGCCAAATCCCTTGCCCTGCATTAAACGTTTCGTTTGTTTCTTTGAGGACTTTACTAGCTTTTTGCAAACTTGTTGCCGCAGTGTCTTTGTCTGGTTCTTTTTCCTTAACTGCATCGGTTGCATAATCCAGATGTTTCAGCGCTTGTTTCTTTTGGTCTTCTGGTAAATCTGAATTACGGAATATGGATTCAATTTGTGCCATTAATTCAGCAACCTCTGGTAAGGTCAATTCTTTCTCAGCCCCACCCTGAGTATTTTGCTGATTTTGGGTCATGTCGCCAGCAGCTTGTCCAACTTGAACACCTGAAAATTGACCACCGCCAATGTTGAGGGACATTCCTCCAGTGTTTTTGGGCTGTGAGTTATTTTCTGCCATTTTATTTGCTTGATAAAAACATTACCTTATTTAAGCTTGAATACAAATCAAGCAGATAACTTTCCCGAATATTAAAAAAATTTGCGTATATAGTAGGCCAATTACTACATTCCTGGATGGTAGTGTAAATTCACTTATTCTCAGTTTCCACCTGCAAATGGAAGCTTTGCGGCTTTACTTCAACCATTATGGAAGCAGAGCTTCTTCAAGTTTTATTGTCTAGTAGAGGCAGGTAACGAGAGTTTTTAGTTGTTAGAGGCGATACAAACCTGAACAATGAGAGAAGAACTAATAAGCATAGCTAAATATGAACTTCCGTGAAGAGTTTAAGCTGCTGCTACGTGCCCGCTACCCTTTGATTTATATTCCTACATACGAGGAAGAGCGGGTAGAAGCAGCTATCCGAGAAGAAGCCACCAACCAGGGTAATCGCCCGGTGTATACTTGGGATTTTGTCGATGGCTACCAGGGAAACCCCAATGATGTTGGGTTTGGGCGACGTAACCCGTTGCAAGCTTTGGAATTTATTGAAAAATTACCAGCTTCCGCACCTGCGGTAATGATTTTACGAGATTATCATCGCTTTTTAGAAGATGTGGCGATCGCCCGCAAACTCCGCAATCTGTCCAGACTTCTCAAATCGCAACCAAAAAATATTGTATTACTGTCGCCGCGCATCGCCATCCCTGATGACTTAACGGAAGTGCTGACAGTCGTCGAGTTTCCCTTACCAGCCGCCTCAGAAATTAAAACTGAGGTAGATCGCTTACTACAAAGTACTGGTAACTCCCTTTCTGGCAAAGTTTTAGATGATTTGGTGCGCTCTTGTCAAGGACTTTCGATGGAACGGATTCGCCGCGTTTTGGCAAAAGCGATCGCAACCCACGGAGAATTGCGACCAGAAGACGTGGAACTGGTTTTGGAAGAAAAGCGCCAAACTATCCGCCAAACCCAAATCCTGGACTTCTACCCCGCCACTGAGCAAATTTCTGATATTGGCGGACTGGATAACTTGAAAGATTGGTTGATTCGGCGGGGAGGTTCATTTACAGATCGAGCGCGACAGTACGGATTACCGCACCCCCGTGGTTTAATGTTGGTGGGTATTCAGGGAACTGGTAAATCGTTAACAGCAAAAGCGATCGCTCATCATTGGCATTTACCCCTGCTACGTTTGGATGTGGGCAGATTATTTGGTGGTTTGGTGGGTGAATCAGAATCTCGGACTCGCCAAATGATTCAAGTAGCTGAAGCCCTCGCTCCCTGTATTTTATGGATTGATGAAATCGATAAAGCCTTTGCAGGGCTTGGTAGCAAAGGTGATGCCGGAACAGCCAGCCGTGTGTTTGGTACTTTTATTACCTGGCTAGCCGAAAAAAGCTCACCCGTGTTTGTCGTCGCCACCGCCAACGACATTCAAGCTTTACCGCCGGAAATGCTCCGCAAAGGGCGATTTGATGAAATTTTCTTTGTGGGTTTGCCTACTCAAGAAGAGAGAAAAGCAATTTATGATGTTCATTTATCCCGACTGCGCCCCCATAACTTGAAAAGTTATGACATCGACAGGCTAGCTTATGAAACCCCTGATTTTTCTGGGGCTGAGATTGAGCAAACTTTAATTGAAGCGATGCATATTGGATTTAGCCAAAACCGCGACTTTGCTACCGACGACATTTTAGAAGCAGCCAGTCAGATCATACCCTTAGCACGAACTGCCGTAGAGCAAATTCAGCAACTCCAAGAATGGGCTGCTGCTGGGAGAGCGCGTTTAGCATCTAAACACAATCCTTTGAGCGAACGCCTCCGGCGCACTACGTGAACCCAAAAAAATGTAGAGACGCAGGAGTGCTTACGTCTCTACAAAGATTTTGGATAACGCATATTTAATTTCACCAGATGTCTATTCAGCATAGCTACAATAATCAGTTAGTCAAAAGTCAATAATGATGAATTATTATGGACTATTGATTTTTATACTGATGGGTTATTTGCCTCTGAGTTTTCACGTCATGTGGAAAAGCCAATGGAAAACCTAACCCCTCAGCCGCCCTTCCCTTGTAGGGAAGGGGGAGAAATCAAAGCCTCTCCCCTAGAAGGAGAGAGGTTTGGAGAGGGGTTTTCCAGATCCCGTGAAAAGTCAGATTTGCCTGTCTACTCGTAACCCTTGAGAGCCAGTTAAACACCACTCTCCTCAATGGGGGAAAATACGCAGATAACTGGCTCACCTACACCCTTGACTCTTGATAATCAGGTTTTAATTATGTTGTCTGGCTTAACAAAGTTTATACTGGGGTTTTTCTTAGCGATCGCTGTGCTAATAGGTGGCGGTGCTGCAATTGCACTCTATTTTATGAATCGCACCGGCATAGCCCCTGCCAAACCCATTTTTTCTAATGATAGTCCTTCAGTGAAAGCCCAAGCTCCTAAAAAAACTGAGCCTGGAGAAAGTAAGCCCGCTCTTACACCTGGAACATCTACTCAATCGTCTCCAAGCTCAACCTCTACTCCTACAGAATCACCAAAGGCTACCCCATCATCCAAACCATTACCATCGGGAGCTTACCGAGGACGTGTTAATTGGGCTGAAGGCTTGAGTTTGCGATCGCAACCAAATCAAGAAGCTGAAAAAATTGGTGGAGTTGCTTTTAATCAAAAAATTATTATTTTGTCAGAAAGCGAGGATAAAGCTTGGCAAAAGATCCGTTTGGAAGATAGCGAACAAGAAGGTTGGGTGAAAGCAGGTAATACTGAAAAAGTTGATGAACAATAGGTATAGGGCATTGGGCATTGGGCATTGGGCATTGGGCATTGGTTATTCTCCTTGTCCTCTTGTCCCCTTGTTTCCCTCATCCCCAGGACACTTACTTGTAAAGAATCATACGAAAAGTAATTCTTACATATAGTCAGTGGTATACTTTTTTATATTTATTAACTTAAAAAAGCAAGTGAAAACAGGGGTAGCTAGCCATTTAATCAAGCTTGCCTCAGTCTACGAGGCATCCGAAAGCATCAAGGTTGTTCCTATCGTAGTTAATTTTAAATTTTTAAATTGGAAAAAGTTATCGACTTTTGGTGCAATGCGTCTTTTGTCTGTGGCTCTGATTACGGGGCTTCTGAGTATTGCTGGAGAAGTTTTAGCACTTCAGAAAATAGGAAGTAATGGGCCTGAAGTTAGTAGTAGCCAGAGATGTTTAAAAAAGTTAGGCTATTTTAATGGGCCAGTGACAGGTAAGTTTGCTAGCTTGACTCAAAATGCTACGATCAAATTCCAGCGAGCCAATAGAATATCGGCTGATGGAGTTATAGGTGTTAGCACTCAACGAGCCTTGCAACGAGCGTGTCAAAATAGAAGTTCTAATAGAAATATCGGTGGCGCATCACGTTCGCCAGTTGGTCAATATCCTACTCTTTCTCAAGGCAAAACTGGTGCAGCCGTCACAAGATTACAACAGCGTCTACGGCAGTTAGGCTACTTTAATACTAATCCCACTGGGAATTTTGGACGAATTACTAAAGATGCTGTAATAGCATTCCAGCGAAGTTATCGTATAACTGCTAACGGGATTGTGAATCGACAAACTTGGAACGCACTAATGGGTTCTTCTCCGACTCCAGGAAGATCGAGTCTTTCCACTCAACAAGTCAGAGAACTGCAAGTGCGTTTGCGGCAGCTAGGTTATTTAAATGCTGATGCCACTGGGAATGTTGGCCCAATGACTAGAGAAGCTGTAATTGCATTCCAACGAAATAATGGATTACCTGTTGATGGCATTGCTAATGCCCAAGTTTTGGACTCAGTACGTAGAGTCTCTACAGGTAGTATTCAACAACCAGGTAGAAATTATCTCACTGTAGGCGATCGCGGAGAAAATGTCAGATTAGTTCAAGAGCGTTTAGCGCAGTTGGGTTTCTCTAATACTAATCCTGATGGACTTTTCAACGATTACACTAGACAATCTGTGATTGCATTCCAGCAATATTCTCGAATTAATTCTAGTGGAAATGTAGATTGGCAAACTTGGGAAGCATTAGGGTTGAATGGTTCAACTGGGGGCAATTACACTCAAACTAATGATTATGTATTAGCTGACACTAACCGCTATGCATTACCTCCTGCCAATGACAATGTAGTACCTGTTACTAATGGCAACACATTAGTTGCTAATAATCCTTACAGAGTAATAATTCCAATTTCCAGTAATGATACTCTGAGTAAAGTACAACAATATATACCCAATGCTGTCGCGGAGCAATCCAATTTAGGGGATTATGTGAATGCTGGAGCATTTAGCGATCGCGCCCAAGCAGAAACCCTCACGAAAAAGCTCCGCTCGTTAGGTCTGGATGCACGGGTAAAATACAATTAACTAATTCGTAATTCGTAATTCGTAATTAAATTGACAAACTCAACTGGGAACCTTCCTGAGTTTTATTCACTTCAATCCTGGCTTGGAAGGCTTCTTTGAGGTGGGGCATGTGGGTAACGGTGAGAATGCAAGCGAAATCGGAGGCGATCGCATTAATCGCCGCAATCAAGCGATCGCATCCTTCGGCATCCTGTGTACCAAAACCCTCATCCACAATCAACAATTGCAACGCCGCCCCTGCCCGTTGCGCTAATAGTTTTGCCAAAGCCAAACGGATGGCAAAGTTAATTCTAAAGGCTTCTCCACCTGAGTAAGTTTCGTAAGCTCGTGTTCCTCTAGAATCGGCGATTAAAATATCTAAGGTGTCTATCAGTTTGGCATTTTTCTTGGTTGATTTAGCACTGCGTCCAGCTTTTTGAGTAATAAATTGTACATGAAATTGATTACCACTCAAACGTGAAAGTAGTTGATTTGTTTCGGCTTCCAGTTGTGGCAACACATTCTCAATCATCAGTGCTTGGATACCATTTTTACCAAAAGCTTGCGCTAATTCCTGATAAACCCGATATTCCTGCTTGCAAGCTTGTAATTGCTGCTGCTGTTGTTCATACTGAATTTGCAGCGTTTCTAGTTGATGCGCCAGCTGTTCTAAACGTCCCAACTTGGCTATTTGCTCATCGAGTTGCCGTCTGCGGATTGCTAACTGTTGCTCTAAAGCTTGAATTTGGGCAGATGGGTTAGCTGTAGCTTGTAATTGCTGAATAATGCTTTCGATTTGGCTGCCGAGTTTTTGCCGCTCTGTTACTCTAGCGCTTCTAGACTCCTCTAACTCTTGCAACCTCGTCTGGAGTTGCGGATACTGCTGTTGGGCTGATAGCAGTTGTTGATAGCGCAAATGCCAAGATTGAGCTTTCTTTGCAGCCATACGCAGATTGTTGTGCTGCTCAGAACTGTAGCCAATTTCAGTAATGTGACGCTCAAGCGCTGCGATTTGTTTAGCACATTCAGAATCAATCCGATCCTGCTGGATTTTAACTTGTAATTGGGCAATTTGGGATTGTAATTCTGGTTTTCGGGCTAATAGTTGCGCTTGTCGCTTAGTTGCATCTTTAATTTGCCCTTGTTTAATTTCTGCCCATCGCCACCGCTCAACTTCACTCCGGGCAAGGGCATGATCTTGTTCATTATAATTAACTTGTTGCAGATATTGGTCTAGCTGTCGGAGTTCGGCTTGTTTATCGGGAGCGTAATCACCAGCTTGGAGCGATCGCTCTAAATGCTGTTTTTCAGCAGCAATTTGTTGTAACTGTTGTTGCACATCAGTTGTCGCTTCTAACTGGGCTGCTAACTGTCCCCGGTGTTCGCGTAAACCATCGTAGCCCGCCAATTGTTGGGATATGTCGCGATATTCCTGCCTGAGTGTCTGAATTTCTTTGTCAGACACAGCCAATTGTTCCCGTACTACCCAAAACTGCCCTTGAGTATCCTCTAACTCACTTTGGGTTTTTTCCACTACCCGACTCCAGTGATGTTCGTCTAAAGGACGCTCGCATAATGGACAAAGTGCTTCAGGATTTTGCAGCATTTGCAATTTCTGCTCTAATTCTCCCAGCAGTTTTTCATAATCTCGTTGGTGAGCTTGCAAACGTTCAATAAAATGCCGCCTTTCTTGCCCTTTTTCTTGGACTCGTTGCAGATAAACCCGCTTTTTCTCCAGTTCCTCAATCTGAATTGCCACATCCATTACCGCTTGTTGCAGTTGTGGTTGGCGACTGTGCTGGCGTTGCAATTGGTTCTCAGTGCTTTGGAGTTGTTCGAGTCGTGCTACTAAACCAGCATGAGTGCGATCGAGTTGGCTTTGTAAAGTTGCTCGTTGTTGCAACAAGGGAGTCACTTGCATTTGCAATTCATCTAAGCGAGTAACATGGTGACGAGCTGCGGCTAGTTGTGACAAAGCGGCTTCGACTTCACCTGATTTAGTTAAAGTTTGTTGAATATCTCGCTCTTGTTGCTGCAAAGCTTCTAGCTGCGCTTGGGCTTGTTGCAGTTGCCGTTCGATTTCGTGAATTTCTTTGGTAAGCTGTTGTTGCTTTTGTTGGCGAGTCTGCCCAGCGCGGGTATGTTCTTCAAATTTGACAGCAAAAGCTTCTTCTTGAGATTGTAGACTTTGATATTGGGCGTATCCGGCTTTAATCTCAGCTTCTTGGTGTAATATTTTTTCTAAATCTGATAGCTGAGAGCCAATAGCTGATTGTTCTTGTTGGAGGCGATCGCAATCTTGGGTAAGATTTTGGTATTGCTGCTTTATAAAGCTAAGTTGTTGTTCCCAATTTTGGCGCTGGTGCTGGACAACTTGCAAACTTTGTAATTGAATATTATCAAAAGCTTGCACCTGTTGCAGTTGGTTGAGTTCGGCTTCTAACTCCACCCTTTGCGCTTGGGTAATCTGGCGTTGTTGCAGCTGAATTTTTATCGATTCCAAAGAACGCTCTAATTCTACTGCCTGGGCTTTGAACTGACGAGAAGATTCCTTTGCCCGTTCTTCCAAATCATCGTACTGATTGAGTTTCAATAACTCCGCTAAAATTTCTTTGCGTTCTGTGGGACGCTTGAGCATGAATTCATCTGCGCGACCTTGACGTAAGTAGGCAGAATTAATAAATGTATCATAATCGAGCTTGATATGTTCTAAAATCAAATCTTGGGTTGCTCTTACCCCTTTGCAAGTGAGTGAGCGAAACCCAGATGGTATTTCTATTTGAAATTCGAGGACACTAGTACCTCCCCGAATTCGGGTACGAATCACCCGATATTTTTGCTGGTTACTTTTGAAAGTAAAATCAACTCGAACTTCTTTCGCACCAGAATAGATGACATCATCTTCAGCAGTGGCGCGGCTTTCACCCCAAATTGCCCAAGTGATTGCTTCTAAAAGGGAGGATTTACCCGCACCATTGGAACCACAAATACAAGCCGTATGCAAACCGCCAAAATCTAAAGTTGCATCACGGTAACTAAGAAAGTTTTTGAGGATAAGTTGTACTGGGATCATTCACGCTATAGCGCCACATCTACTTTTAATCATTAACAGTACAGATGCACTGTTTGTTAGTTTAGCTATCTAAATATCAGGTTTCTAGTTTTGAAGACATCAAATTTACAAAAATTTACAATACTATCAGTCAATTTTTCTTATTGCATGAAAAAGTTTTACTGTCTTCGGAGAAAAATGAAACTTTCCAGGAGACTTTTGTTATTTCTTTCTGTTGTCTGAGGAGAAAACATTCTTTTTTGATTTGTGAGAATTGAAAGTTACAGATCCCTGACTTTGCAAAGAAGTCGGGGATCTTGTTTCTTGGGAATTATTTAGGATTGTTATTGGCTAGTTGCGTAGGCGTAGCCCGTCTTAGACATCGCGATCGCTTAACTTAGACCGAGGTATCAACAATCCAATATATGTACCGACAGCAAATTTGGTTAAATCTAGAAATGGAGGGCGACTTTTCTCATCGATAACTGCCAGAGTGAGAGAACCAATCACCATAATCAGCGTTACAACAGCCAGCACTTCATCTCTTGAAGGAAATTTCTTGGATAACATAGACTCCCTCGCAAATTGTTTGAATAACTACATCTATACTTTGACAGGTGAGTGTTTGTTCTAGGCTTAAATACAGGTTTGAGATATGAGTGACTTGTGTATGCGATAAGGATGAATTGCCAAATTGGTAGTTAGAATCAGCAAAAGTGTGATGGTTAGCTTATGTCCGGGCGATCGCTTTCCTGTTCTCCAGAAGGTATCCAAAAAGCAAAAAAAGCTTTAATTCGTTATTCTTTAACTCAAAAGGCATTAGCTGAAGAGTTAGAAGTAACTCGCCAGCCGATCGGAAAGTTCTTTACAGGTAAACCTGTTGACCGCAATCTCTTTGTCCAGATTTGTGACAGGCTAGACCTAGAGTGGGAAGAAATAGTTGCTGAACCAGCCAGTGAACCAGAGGTAAATCAAGATAACAGGATTGATGTTGATATTGATGCGATCGTGCAAGAGGTACGCGAAAAGATAAAACCCATCATTCAACAACGCTGCGGCACAATGCGAGTGCTGGATATGACTCAACCCATTGGGTTGAATGACATTTACACCAGCGTTAATATTCTGGAAAAAATCACTGGGCGACAACGACTAGGAATTGATGAATTATTACAACAGTGTACTAGCGAAGATTTTGATCGCTTTGGACTGGGCAGAATTACTCAAAAACGAGTACCAGGGCTAGAGGCGGTAGAAAAATATCCTAAGTTGATGATTTTGGGTAAGCCAGGGGCAGGTAAAACTACGTTTTTGAAGTATTTGGCAATTCAGTGTATTGAAAATGAATTTCAGGGTAATTGCGTGCCACTTTTTGTCACACTAAAAGATTTCGCTGAAGCCCTAAATAAACCTGGATTATTGGAATACATCAGTGAAAGCGCCGTAAATCACGTTTCTGCAACAGGTAACATTTTAGAGACGCAATTTATCGCGTCTATTCAAGACGTGATAACTCACGGTAAGGTATTACTTTTACTCGATGGCTTGGATGAGGTTAGAGGAGAAGATAACAGCCGTATTTTAAAGGAAATTCGTGATTTTTCTGACCGATTTCCAAATAATCACTTTGTAATGACTTGCCGGATTGCAGCACGTGAGTATACCTTTGAAAAGTTCACAGAGGTTGAAGTCGCTGATTTTGACGATGAGCAAATTGCTAATTTTGCAAATAATTGGTTTAAGAATAAAGTTATAAAATCAGAGACTTTTATTAAACTCCTCAAAGACAATAATCGAATTCAAGAACTCGCTATAAGTCCTCTACTATTAACACTGCTATGTTTAGCATTTCAAGAGTCAGGAGATTTCCCCGCAAATCGTTCTGAGCTATACAAAGAAGGAATAGATACGCTATTAAAAAAATGGGATGCCAAGCGGGGAATTCAGCGCGATCAAGTTTACAAAAATCTGTCAGTCCAACGTAAAGAAGATTTACTCAGTAAAATTGCTCTGGCTACCTTTGAGTTAGGTGACTATTTCTTTAAACAAAAAATAGCAGAACAATACATTACAGAATACATCCGCAATTTACCCGGTGCTAATACTCATGAGGAAGCATTGCAATTTGATAGCGAGCAAGTTTTGCATTCAATTGAGCATCATCATGGACTTGTTGTAGCCAGGGCAAAAGGTATTTACTCCTTTTCTCACCTTACATTCCACGAGTATTTCACTGCTAGAGAATTTGTGGTTGTCAGACAGTCATCAGAAGAAGCGCTGCAAAATCTTGTTAGCCACATGACCGAGAAACGTTGGCGAGAAGTCTTTTTACTAGCTGTTGGAATGTCACCAAACGCAGATCGATTATTGCTGTGTATAAAAAAGAAAATTGATGCGAGTCTGGCTGATGAAGAAAAGTTGCAACAGTTTCTTATGTGGGTAAGAGATAAATCTATTTCTGTTGAGGTTTCCTATAAACTAGCAACAGTTAGAGCTTTTTACTTTTCCCTCTCCTTCTTTCGAGCCTTCTCCTTTTCTCGAGTTGTTTCCCTCTCCCGAACTCTCGAAGTCTCCCTTCCCCTCAACTTCGACCTTGACCTCGACTTTGAGCTATGTCGACCAGTCAACCTCTCTCTCGATCTCAATCTCTCTCAACTTCTCTCCAGAACCCTTAACTCAGAACTCAAGTATTCACTGCAACAACTTCAAGAGCAACTACCAGACGGAAAAGACTGGAAAAAATCTCAGAAATGGTGGTTAGATGATATGCAAGCTTGGAGAGAGGAATTGAGAGCAGTAATAATTAAACATCGTAATGTTGGTCATGATTGGCAGTTTAGCGAACGACAGAAGGAGTTACTAAACCAATACCACAATGCTAATTTGTTACTGATATCTTTCCTAAATAGCGATTGTTATGTCAGCCGTGAAGTCCGACAGCAAATAGAAGATACTTTGCTATTACCGATCGCAGAGATTAAACAGCGTCAGCAGCAATCATAAATACCCATATAATAGATAGTGAATTATTCGTTAAAAAAGCAAAAATATTTCACAAATATTAGCAAATAAATCTAGAATGTAACTAAGAGTTCATAGTCAACCCATTCGCCTCTATTCAATGGCTTAGATATGTGGACATGAGTAATAAAACAGCATTTTGGAACAAAATGATACTCATTTACGTCATCGAAATCTTTCACCTTTAATTTTAGTAACGTACATTAGCAGAATACAAATTCTGACAAGCGATGTCTATGACGGTTTACGTCTGCGCGATCGCACACACTTCCCATCATAGTAAGTACTTTTCTTTTCGGAATACGCCCATAAACAGGTTCAAAAACAGCCAGAAACAAACTCAGTGAATCCTCGTCATTAAATACATCACATACACAAAGGACAACCCTCTTATGACTCGCCTATATCAATGGAAATCTGGAACTGCTGCACTTATGGCAATGGCCGTTACTACAACCGTCATTAGCCCCCTATTCAGCTTGGCTCCTGCTAATGCTCAATACAGAATCGATCAAAACAGAACTGGGCAATACGGAAACGTTACCATTCCTTCTGGAGTTGCTCTTCCTGTCACCTACGAAAAAGAGACAATTACTATCGCTCCTGGAGAAAGTAAATCTCTAACCTTGAGAATAGCGAACGACATTATCGACAGAAATAGAAATGTCTTAATTCCTGCTGGTACTAAAGTAAATGGACGGCTAGAATCTGTTGACTTAGATAGTTATTCTAGAGATACAAGAAATGATGATAACCAAGGAAAAGGCGTGCGATTTGTCGCTCAAGAATTAGAATTTTCTAACGGTCAACGTCAGTCGATTAATGCAACTTCTCGGACATACACCACAACTCAAAGAGTATCACAGAAGCCCAACACTACTCAGGTTTTAACTGACGCAGCTATTGGTGGGGGTGCTGGTCTTTTAGGTTCATTAATTACTGGTAATCGCAAAATTGACGATTTAAAACCTGTTATTGGTGCGGCTGCGGGTGCAGGTGCGAGTGTGCTGTTGCGGAAAAAAGAAGGAAATGCATTTGTCCTTAGACCTGAACAGGATTTAAGGCTTACATTGAATTCTAACTTGAATTTAGTACCACAATCCCGCTACTAGATTTAACTTCATTCAAGTTGTGAATTTAATCATCCCTGATATGCGATCGCCACTTTAACTAGAGTGTGCGATCGCCTTTATTTTTAACCCTAAAAATTTCTATTGTACAGCAACTATTCCACCTCTATATCGTCTTAATCAGTATGAATATTTATTTAAATACTTATTTAAAAATTGGCTCTATTGTCTTCTGTATCTAAAAGAGTATTCAAAATTATGGAATATCCTGATACTTTTATTAAGTAGTAGCGATCGAGGAGCTTCTTCTTGTGGTAATTCAAGGTTTGAATTTAAGCACATATCTTGCAATTCCTGTAGTATTAAGTCTTTTGGTTCCGGGAGACAATATAAAAGTATCTTTAGTTGAAAATGCCAGTCAGGTATCCACTAACAAGGAAATGAGTCTATCTAGCCGTGAGCTAATCAGCGCGAATTCAACACCGAAAACATACTATGTTAGTGGTAGTGGAAACGACAATAATAGCGGACTTTCTACTTCATCTGCCTTTAAAACAATTCAAAAGGCAGCAGACCTTACGAACCCTGGCGATACAGTATTGATAATGAATGGAGTATACACAAATACAGGCAAAGCTGGGAGTGTAGTAAATATTATACGTTCTGGAACTGCAAATGCATGGATTAGGTATAAAGCATATCCTGCGCATTTCCCAAAAATTCAGCACAATACATGGAATGGGATCACGATTTCAAATAAAGCTTCATATATCGAGATCAATGGGCTAGAGGTTATGGGAAACAATGCCAATATAACCCTTGATTACGCGATGAGTCAGAAGACTAACAAACAAAACCCACTGACGAATGGAAACTGTATCAACATTGATGGTCGAACCAATGGCCATGTTCATCACATCCGTATTTTGAACAACAAAGTGCATGACTGTGGAGGAGCAGGTATTTCAGCAATTCAAGCAGACTATGTGACAATAGATAATAATGTGGTATTTAATAATGCCTGGTACAGCGTTTATGGTTGCAGTGGCATTTCGATGTTGAATAATTGGAATTCTGATAACAACCAGGGATACAAGATGTTTGTTACCAACAACAAGACTTACAACAATCGTATGTACATCCCTTGGATTGCAGTTGGAAAGATCACAGACGGTAATGGCATTATTATCGATAGTACAAGAAATCAAGACAACTCAAAATTGGGTGTATATAAAGGACGTACTTTAGTTAAAAACAATCTTGCATTTAATAATGGTGGCTCAGGGATTCATGCATTTTTTAGCGACCATGTTGATATTGTAAATAACACAGCTTTTTTAAATAATCAGAGTCCAGAAATTAATGGGGGGCAAATATTTGCTCATACCTCATCCGATGTCAGAATTCTCAGGAACATTCTCTATGCTTTTCCTGACAAAAATATTAATAACAACACTAAAAACAAAAACGTTGTTTATGATTATAATATCTATCTCAATAGCTCTAAGATAACTGCTAAGGGGCCTCACGATATTGTTGCAGACTCAGAGTTTTTAAGTAAGCATCCCACTCTCGAAAAAATCTCTGACGATTGGAAATCACTAGAGAAACAAAATCCGCCAACGCGAACATCTATACAGGCTAATTCGGCAGGTTTTGTTTGCGATCCAGTGAATTATCCTTTGCAAGGCAAACCGATCGCAGTGGGATGCTCCCCGCTATCTTCAACTCAAACTGCTTTTTCTGATGTTTCATCTAACTATTGGGCGGCACAATTTATTCAACAATTGTCTGGGCAAGGTGTAATTGCCGGATTTCCTGATGGTAGCTTCCGCCCAGAAGAACCAGTGACACGCGCTCAATTTGCCGCGATGATCGACAAAGCTTTCCCAAAAGCCCAGCAACGGCAGGCAATCAATTTTACTGATGTGCCTAGCAACTATTGGGCATCCAGTGCGATTGGGCAAGCTTATACTATTGGTTTCTTATCTGGTTATCCTGGAAATCGCTTTCAGCCTAATCAAGCTATCCCTCGCGAACAGGTTTTGGTTGCCCTCGCTAATGGTTTGAAATATAGTCCTAGTGGCAATACCGAAAGCACTTTGAAATACTTCAACGATGCCTCTAACATCACTAGCTATGCCCGTAGCCCGATCGCCGCAGCAGCCCAAAAGCAAATTGTGGTGAACTATCCAAATGTAAAGTTACTGAATCCAACTGCAACAGCTACTCGCGCCCAGGTAGCAGCTTTTATCTACCAAGCATTAGTTAGTTCTAATCAAGCCTCGGCAATTAACTCGCCTTATGTTGTGTTAAGACTTAGCAATTAACTCGCCCTATACAATGATTGTCGGGTCTACTACTTCAACACCTGTATCAGTCACAATTAGAATCTGTTGATTTAGATAGTTATTTAATAGGCGATCGCTACTTTAACTAGAGTGTGCGATCGCCTTTACTTTTAACCATAAAATTTTCTACTCAACAGCAACTATTCTTTCTCTAGATCGTCTCACTCCGTATCTATATTTTTGGAAATCTGCTAATAGAGAATAGTGTGATGATATTACTTCTATTAGCTAGTTCGTTTGGCATAGATGTTTTAATGATGACTGCATGACTAAAGTAATGGTTTTGACAAAAAGCAGAAAAATTAGGAACCTTGGACTTTAGTAAATGTCTAACTAATTAACAGTAAAAAAAATAATAAAACTGGAGCAAAAAAATAATGTTTAACTTAAATCGTTGGCAATCTAGAACAGCTGCACTCATGGCTTTGAGCGTCACAGTCGGTACTGTAGCGCCTTTCATTACAGCTTCACCATCTTTAGCTCAAACGACTTTTTCTGATGTTTCATCTAATTATTGGGCAGCACAATTTATTCAACAATTATCTCAACGAGGTGTAATTGCCGGATTTCCTGATGGTAGTTTCCGCCCAGAAGAACCGGTGACACGCGCTCAATTTGCCGCGATGGTTAACAAAGCTTTCCAAAAAGCACAGCAACGGCCAGCAATCAATTTTGCTGATGTACCCAGCAACTATTGGGCATCCAGCGCGATTCAACAAGCTTATACCATTGGTTTCTTATCTGGTTATCCCGGTAATCGCTTTGAACCTAATCAAGCTATTCCCCGCGAACAGGTTTTAGTTTCCCTTGCTAACGGTTTGGAATATACTCCTAGCGGTAATACCGAAAGCACTCTGCAATACTTCAACGATGCCTCTAACATCGCTAGCTATGCCCGTAGCCCGATCGCCGCAGCAACTGAAAGGAAAATTGTGGTGAACTATCCAAATGTGAACTTCCTGAATCCAACTGCAACCGCTACTCGCGCCCAGGTAGCAGCTTTTATCTACCAAGCATTGGTTAGTTCTAATCAAGCCTCAGCAATTAACTCACCTTATGTTGTGGCTGTCGGATCTACTACCCCAACACCTACATCAGTGACAATTGCCCAAGGGACTACTATTCCTGTGAAGTATGACAAGGCAGAAAAAATTCTCGTTACAAAGGATGAAACATCGCCCTTGACATTGACAGTATCCCAAAACGTGGTGACGCAAGACGGAGCTGTAGTGATTCCTGCTGGTAGTCAAGTTGTTGGTCAACTCAAACCTGCTACAGGCGGTTCTCAATTCGTTGCCGAGAAACTAGTTTTGACCAATGGTCAAGAGTATCAACTTAACGCTAGTTCTGAAGTGATTACCAAAACTGAAACCGTCAAGAAGGGTACTAGTGTTGGTTCAATTATCAAGAATACTGTATTGGGCGCAGGTGCGGCAACTGCGGTATCTGCTGTCACAGGCGATCGCGCCATTGCCACAGAAGAAGTCTTGGGTGGTGCTGGTATCGGTGCGTTGGTTGGTCTGTTCTTCGGCAAGAATAGTGTTGACTTAATCGCCATTGACCCAAATACCGATTTACAAATGACCATCAATCAAAACTTATTGGTTTCATTAAGATAGTCATTAGTACATCTAAAGCCGAATTGTAAGAATAGCGTAAATACTAATATATTTAGTATTTACGCTAGTTTTTTATCAAACTAGAAACTTTTAGAAAATTGCTTAAACTAAATTTAACGTGAGTTCGATGAACCTCTCCCCAACCCCTCTCCGAGGCGGAGAGGGGCAGAAATATTTTTAGTTGACAACGAAAAAATTAGGGTTTCAAAGCCTCTCCCCCACAGGGAGAGAGGAATGGAAGTGGGGTTTTTAGAGCCGTCGAACTCACGTTAAATTTAAGTTAAGCAAATTTTTTACGCCGTTTTTTATTAGCGTAAGCTTGTACCATTAATTACGAATTACATTAGCGCAGCGTTAGCGACGCAGGAGCGTCATTACGAATTACGAATTACGAATTAGTAATTATTCAGTCAAGCCGTTCGTAACCGTTCAATGTCTCGCATCGGTGGCGCACCGAATAGGCGGGAATATTCCCGGCTGAACTGTGAGGGACTTTCGTACCCGACCTGATAAGCAGCAGAGGTTGCATCACAATCTTCCGTCAGCATCAGGCGACGGGCTTCTAACAGTCTTAACTGCTTTTGATATTGAAGTGGACTCATTGAGGTCACTTGCTTGAAGTGCTGATGAAACGACGAAGTAGACATTCTTACCTGCTTTGCTAAATCCTCGACTCGCATCGGCTGAGTAAACTTAGACTTAATCCGTTTGATCGCTTCAGCAATTCGCTGCATACTGCTACCAGATGTAGCAATTTGACGCACGGCTTCACTTTGTTCCCCGATCAGCAGACGGTAGTAGAGTTCCCGAATCATCATCGGTGCCAGCATAGGAATATCCTGTGGCGTATCTAAGAGCTTAGTGAGGCGAAGGGCACAGTCAAGCAACGTGGGATCGGCGTTGCTCACAAATAAGCCTCGGACGGAGTTCTCTTTCTTCGCTGAACTAAAATTCATTTGAGCAGCCATTTCACAAAGTTGCATTGGATCTAGGGTCAGCTTTAATCCTAAATACGGCCGATCGCTTGTCGCCTCAACGATACACCCACCGATGGGGAGATCGACTGAGACAACAAGACATTGCCCGATCTCATAGGGATACGTTTCCTCTCCCAGCACTATGTTTTTCTTGCCTTGAACGAGAATGGCCAGACGCGGTTCATAATCCTGGTAGATGATGGCAGATGACGCATTCGATCGCGAAAAGCTCAATGGTGCGATCGCAGTTGGATAGACAAGGTTGTTATTGGGTTCGGTGTGCCGCTCCACTAATGCCGCCAGCGCTTCGCATCGATCTGCAACTACCTCAGAATTGGGGATAACGAAAGTCATGGTAAAGCCTCGACTCATTCAATGCCCTACACGATTATAGAATGTCTTCAAGCAATCCATGCTGGAGAATTAGGCAAGGATCGAAGAGTTTTAGGCATTGGAAACTCTGAATCGAATTCGTAGGATGAAAGCATCTCAAGCAAGACCTTAAAGAGTCCGAACAACGATGCCGCATTTGTTTCCTGAAATTAAAAACTTCTTGGAGGAAATGGCAATCCGTCCAAACAAACTTTGAAAAGTTTTACGCCTTTGAACTCTTCAATAACAACTGAAGCAATAAGCAGGAGAACCTATTTATGCAAAATACTCCCCAACAAATGCAAGCAATGGCTGTGGACGAGTTCGGTCATGCTGACAAGCTGACTTTGCACACCTTAGCCGTGCCTATGGTAGATGCAGGCGAAGTTTTGATTCGCATCGAGATTGCCGGAGTTGGCATCTGGGACGCAATGGAGCGTGAAGGCGATCTGGTGTATAACGAAGTCCACTTTCCGCGCGTGCTGGGCGGCGAATGTGCAGGCACGATCGTTGCCATTGGCGACGGCGTTGAGCGTTTTGCTGTTGGCGATCGCATTTACGCCCAGAGCTTCATGAATGACAAGGGCGGTAGCTATGCCCAATACGTCGTCCTATCTGAAAAAACGGTCGCGTCGATACCCGATGGTCTCGATATGCTGATGGCAGGCGGGCTACCCATTGCTGGTATCACAGCGCTAAACAATTTGCAGGCGCTGGGGATAGGCAGCGAAACCAAATTAATGCTGTGGGGCGCGAGCGGCGGCGTGGGTCACGTGGCGCTGCAACTGGCTAAACGTATGGGGGCAAACGTTTTCGCGATCGCATCGGGTGCAGACGGCGTAGAGCTGTCCAAGCAATTGGGTGCCGATGAAGCAGTGGACGGACACAGCGACGACATTGCCCAACGCGCCCGCGCTTTTGCCCCCGATGGTTTCGATGCGGCGCTGGTGCTGGTGGGCGGCGACAAGGTTCAATCCACGCTGAGTTTGGTGCGCCAGGGTGGGATCGTCTCCTTTCCTAACGGCGTGATGCCCGAACCCAAAGCGCCCGACGGTGTGGAACTCAAGAAGGCAAATGGCTTCGCCGACCCAATGTTGTTAGACGAACTTAACCGATTGATCGGTATCGGTGAGTTTCAAGTTCACATCGCGCAGACATTTGCGCTGTCAGAGGCGGTACAAGCGCAGGATGCGATGAAACAGCACTATCTGGGCAAAATCGTGTTGCGCGTGAGCGGCGAATAAGTGCTGATTGAATTTTCAGCTTTGACAACAACTTTACTCTCAACAAATTTTGACATCTTTGCAGGAAAAATACTTATGAATCTCACGGACAACACCATCCTCATCACTGGCGGCACAAGCGGCATCGGTCGTGGGCTTGCCGAGGCTTTCTATCAACGCGGTAATCAAGTCATCATTGCGGGTCGTCGTCAACATCTCCTCGACGAAATCACCGCCGCTCACTCCGGTATGCACGGGATTCAACTTGACGTTCAAGATCCGGCGGACATCGAAGCCTTTGCGTCCCGCATTCGAGAGCAGTTCCCTAAACTCAATGTTCTAATCAACAATGCCGGAATTGCTAAGACGGAAGACCTCACCTCAGATCCGATCGATTTCTTTGCGATCCAGTCTATGATTCAGACTAATGTTGTCGGTGTACTTCACCTCACGGCGGCACTCCTCCCGACTCTCAAACAGCAACCGCATTCAACGATCGTCACCACCACCTCTGGCTTGGCTTTCGTTCCCATCAGTCCATATCCGACTTATTGCGCGAGCAAGGCTTTTCTGCATTCTTGGTTGCAGTCGCTCCGCGTTCAGCTTCAAGAAACCTCCGTGGAGGTTCTTGAACTTGCCCCACCCTATGTACAGACGGAGCTTGGCGGGGCTAGTCAGGCGACCGATCCTGCTGCAATGCCACTCGCTGACTTTATTGCTGAAGTGATGCAGATTCTCAGCACTCCCAATCCGCCCCACGGCGAAATCCTTGTTAATCGTGTCAAAGCACTACGATTTGCTGAAAGGAACGGTGAGTATGAGCAAATATTCGCGAGCCGCAACGAACAATGACAAGCGATAGGAATCTATCGATCGCCAAGAGAGGGCTGCGATCGCACGCAGCGAGATCAATGAGAAATGGACTCTACAAAATTGCTTTCATTAAATCACTAAAAAATTCTTGGAGAAAGTAGCAATATGTCTGAGCAAACGAACCTTGGCGGCACTTTTACGTTGCCGAACACTTCAATAACAGTGAAGCGCATAGGTTATGGTGCCATGCAACTCGCGGGCCCGAATGTAATGGGTGCGCCGCGAGATGTGGATGCAGCCGTTGCTGTTTTGCGCGAAGCGATCGCCCTTGGCATTAATCATATCGATACCAGCGACTTCTATGGACCTCACATCACGAATCAGATTATCAGACAAGCACTGCATCCCTACCCGAAAGATTTGGTAATTGTTACTAAGGTGGGAGCGCGTCGTCCTGAAGATGGCTCGTGGGTTCCCGCGATGTCGCCACAGGAACTAACCGAAGCGATTCACGACAACCTGCGTAACCTCGGACTCGATGCGATCGATGTTGTCAATCTCCGCTTGATGGGTGACGTTCATGGGCCATCGGAGGGTTCTCTTGCAGAGCCACTAACGACCTTAGCCGAACTTAAGGAGCAGGGATTAATTCGTCACCTCGGTTTGAGCAATGTCACACCTACGCAGTTGGCAGAGGCGCAAACGATCGCAGAAATCGTCTGCGTGCAGAATCAGTACAACGTAGCGCACCGAGAAGATGACGCTTTCATTGACGACCTCGCGAAGCAGGGAATTGCTTATGTGCCGTTCTTCCCGCTGGGTGGGTTCAATCCGTTGCAATCGTCAGCCCTCGATGCTGTCGCAGCATCACTTGGAGCTACACCGATGCAGGTCGCCTTGGCATGGCTGCTTCAGAGATCGCCGAACATCCTGTTAATTCCCGGAACGTCATCCATTAGTCATCTGCACGAAAACACCAAAGCGGCAGACCTGCAACTTTCACCGCAAACGATCGCACATCTCGACGCGATCGCTACAACTGCGGTTCAGTGAAAACATTATTGTCCAAGGCTAAAAACTAATTCTCAACTTCCGGCAACCAAATAATAAATGTAGTTCCTGGCGCATTGGGTGAAGTGAATTTAGAGTTGATTGCAGGGCTGAAAACCTCAATTTCACCCTGCATTTGCTCTATTAATTGTTTAGCGATCGCTAACCCCAAACCTGTACCTGGGATTTCTGTTTGCGCTTGTACTCCGCGATAATGCCGTTCTCCAAGATGTTCTAAATCTTGGGGTGGAATGCCGGGCCCGTTATCACTAATAACTATTCCCTGAAAATTAGCTTTTTCTTGCCCCGCCTGAATCAAAATTTTGCCACCAGTGGGAGTGTATTTCAAAGCATTATCAATAATATTAGTTAACACCTCTCGTAATGCTTTGACATTGGCACGTACTAGGGATGAATTTTCTTGAATTTCAGTTATTAGTTTTAGCTTTCGCTCTTGGGCGATCGCTTTGGCTGATATTAATAATGGTTCTAATATATCTGCTAGGGAGCAGTCAACTGCTTTATCTCCCGTTCCTGGTAATAATAACGGAGGTTTAGCATCTTTTTGGATAGTTGCTTCTACAAATACTTCTTCAGGGAGATGTAGTGGTGCTAAATCTGCCTCTGTCAAATCAATTACTTGATCGAATTGTTGCAGCAATTCTTGGAGGCGATCGCTTTCTCTGACAATACTATTTGCCACATCCCGGTTAGCATCTGTTGGTCGTAGTCGTTTCAATAGGAGTTTGCCAAAAGTCCGTAACGCCGTTAATGGGTTACGAAACTGATGCAATAGATTATCCAGCAAATCTCGCTGTTTTTCTTGGAGAATTTGTTGCTCGCGCAACTGTTGCTCAAACCATGCTCGCCGCTGATCTAAAATACAAGCGATCGCTAATGTTTGGGCTATCCGTTGAATCTGACTTTGTTCGTGTTCATTCCATACCCGATCTTTCCTACCTGTCACTAATAACCCCATCATCACACCCTCATAAATCAAAGGTAAAACAATTTGGTTGCCACTAAGTAGGTATTCCTCTTTGAGATCGGGTTGAGACGTATCTGGTATCTCAGACTCCCGTGACGAAGTTGGAGATTCTGAACCTGCTGTCAATAACCTTCCCTGTTGATTGGGTAATATAAACGCCTTTCCAAGTTGAAGTTGCTTGTATGCCGTCGCTTCAATAGTTTCCTCTCCTGGCAGCAATAATGCTGTTTCCGGGTAAATCACCACAGGAATCAGTTTGGCATCGCCAGAAGGAGTATCTACCAATTCTTGTGTTAAGTACACAATACTTAAAGTTGCTCCTAGCCCTTGGGTTAGTAGCGCTATTTGCTCTCGACACAAAGCAAGAAAATCAGAACTGGCAGACATTAACATTTTTTAGCTTTTGCTCAAGATTATAGATTTTGAGGCATGATGTAAGAGAGGATACTTAATTTTTACCTCACTCATTTCATCAAGCTTAACTAAAATCTTCAAAAGAGATGGTTTGTACTAAGGAATTATATTCTTAGGTGATTTTATTTTCTTGATGTTTCAAAGATATTAACTTTCTTATATTAAAAGGTTAAAAACTATTGATATTCTGAACTAGAACCTATATAATGACGACGGATTTTGTAGCTATCACTACAATCTATAGCTTGAAAGAGGAGGACAGTATATTGGCAAGGAGACGCAAAAGGAAGAGTCGTCGTCGTCAGGAAGGACGGCGTATTTTGGAACACGTGCCTCAATATAGCATCGAAAGTGGCGAAGAAAAGCCAGTAACAGCAGCGAGAAGATTCATTCAAGCTGAAGGGATTTTGCCACCAGCGTTGCTACTTGTAAAGCGAAATGAACACACTACAGATCGTTATTTCTGGGCAGAAAAGGGACTGTTTGGTGCTCAATACGTAGAGGAAAACCATTTCTTGTTTCCTAGTTTGAGGGTGTTGGAACCTTCACCAGGTCAAGAACCTCTTGCTTTAGCTAGTCGTTGAACCATAGATGGTCATCTTGGGCATTGAATGTGGCTCCTGACTATTATTAACTGGCAAAATTGCTAAGTTTATGCAAAATTTAATTTTTTTTTAGTTTGTAGCTGATTTGCCAGGAAATCTAGTCCAGGTAGTTGGAAAGTGAAGCTGTTTCAAACCATGCTAGATTGCATGGATTGATACTAATTTGATGATGCAAAAGGGAGTGGGTATAGAGCCAAGCGCGTCTAAAAAGAAGAGTGAAGTTGCGCTCTTATGCCGTAGATGGTTAAAGCTTGCTCTGTCAATGAATTTAAGTTAATGAATTTAAATTTTTTCCCCACGACTTTGGTCGTGGGGAAAACTGACAAAGCAGCAGTCTTGATTTTCTCCTGACTACTTTCCATTGCCTGCATAGTAGGTTAGGTCAGAAGTCTGCATATCATAGTTAAGAGATGGTCGCAACAATCAACAATTATTTCCCAGGCTTGAGCTGTAGAGTCCTCTGCAACTCGCTGAGTTCATCTCGATGGGCAACTACAGCAATCTTACTTGAGGAGGTTTGTTCGCTCTGAGTTGTTTCTACTTTGAGCGATACCTTCTCAAGTCTTCCAGATTTTTTCCAATAAAATAGACCACTTAAAGGCGACAGCAGTACCATCGCCAGAACAAGGGTACTCAGGCTAGGAAAAAGCAGGGATGTCACCAGAGATAGACAAACAATGCCAGTCGCTGCTAGGAAAGTTAGAAATATGGCTAAGAACCAGCTGGGACGAACATTACCTTCAAAAATTACCTGATTTTGTTCTCGGTCTACCGTTGCCACTCGGTAAGACCGCGATCGAAAATACTCTTTTAATTGAGACATTAAAACAGCTTCATCTTGCTCAGATACTAGGTGGGCTATTTCTGTGCGGTCTTTAGTCGAGGCACGAATAAAGAAAAACAGCCCAACCGATAACAACAAGGTTAGCAGGAAGGTAGATGGCAGAATAGCAGTATCCATAACTAATTGTTAGTGTTTGACTGGAGGAGACTTATTCATTATCAATGATTCGTTACTTTTTCCTCCCGTTGATGTAGTCAAGCCATTGAAAAGCTAAATCCTGAGCTTGAACTTGCCATTCAGGAGAAACTTGGTACATCCGCCTGGGGCGCCCCCGTCCTTCGAGTTTCTTCCAATATCCAGTGATTGCCTTTTGGTCTTCTAGAAATTTGATTGCACTATAAAGTACGGTATCTGAAAGCCGATAGACGGGATACTCAGTTTCTAATTGCTCAATCAACTCGGTTCCGTAGGATTCACCTTGTAATAAAACAGACAGTATGTAACAAACTGCTAGTTCTTGACAAAGGTAAGTTGGCGGAGGATTCTCAAAAAATTGATATATATCCTCAAGTTTCATGGTTAGTGAATGGCTAAAAAAAATGCCTTAGGGTAAAGTCTACAATCCTTGTAGCTAGTATACAGTGCTACTACTACGCGAGTAATACATATAAAGCTACTTAGACTAGATATCTATTGCGTAAACATCAAACAATTACCCACGCCTGTGAAGTTGTGGGGCGAGTTTGCGAGTTTTAGGGGCACAAAACAATGTACCCCCACTCAAGCTCGATACGGTGTGGTGAGGAGCGAACAGACAGTGAGAGACTCAGTATCTTGGTGTTAACTGATGCCGAGCTGCTTAAGCAATAAAATGCCATCGAAGAAATTTTACAGGTAAAATGCTATTTTGTCTGTAAAGCTTAATAAACACTTTGTTTTACAGTGATTTTCCCAATGCAAATTCTAAAATCTTAAGCTAAGGGATATATCTGAGATCGAACTGCTACGTCGGTAGACATACTTAAACAGTAATCATTTCTGATTTCCTCGATCGCAGAATTTTTTGTCTTATTTGACAAGTGTGATAGTAAATTTATCAAAGAAGGCGCTAAACTCCCTTCGTCCTCTCCTCTTCGCCTTCCTTTATCAAGCACCCAGCATATTAGCGATCGCTATGTCACAAACTCCCGATGCCCCATCATCTTCCTCAACTCTTAGGGCAATTGCCCAAACTTTTCGCCTTACAGGTTGGATTAGCTTCTGGGTTCAGCTAGTACTAGGCGTTGTTTCTAGCATAATTGTGCTGCTGTTCGCCATCTTTAATCAAAGAACTGGCAGTCCTAGTAATAATCCTGGGACTGGCTTTGGCGTATTTTTAGCAATTTGTGGACTGGTTGTTTTAGGTGGGGGGATTTATTTAGCTTACCGTTACACGAGAATTGGCAAGCAATTGGAATCCTCCAATCCCAGCAACCGCCCTCGGAAAAGCGAGACTGTGCAAGTATTACGCTTAGGTGTGTGGGTGAATTTAGGAGGAACGCTAGTGACTCTTTTGGGAGCGCAAGCGATCGTTGGAACACTGGTAGCACGATCCATATCTCCGCAAGCGATAACTACCCAATTTTTTGACCCTACCCGGATTATTAGCGGTCTAGATATGCTTGTAGTACAGGCAAACACCAACACTGTCTCAGCCCACTTTGCAGGGCTGGTGGCGTCACTTTGGTTACTCAATCGCATTAACCGACCGTAGAAAAGGGAGTCAGAAGAAAAGGTAATAGTCAAAAATCAGCAATTCTTTTGACTTCTTTTCTCCTCTTTTTCAAAAGTTGTATGGCAATAATTCAAATATGTTGATTGTACTTTTCCGAAATTATTAAATTACTGTGTGAAGAATAATACCAGTTTCTTACGTTAGCACCCATCTAAAGAGTGATATTAGAACCGTTATCAAGGTGAATTAATTTTTATTGAAGGTCTGACACTATGAAAAAACTAGAAATATGGAAGTTTGGTATACAAGTACTTTTTAGCACATTGATGATTGGATTATGTAGTTCCCTAATCTTTTTGGAACGCGATAATAGCCAAAACCAGGCAGTTTACTGGAGTGGTTTATCAGGCGTACTTGCCTACTGGCTAGCCTCACCTGCAAACACTCAGGAATCTACAAAATCAGAATAATACTAAATTTAAATGCTTGCTTTTCTGCTCACACAAAGCCAAAATCAGTATATGCTGATGTGTTGGCAGGTAGATAATAGGCTAAAAACTGAGAAAAATCTGTGCTGGATATCAAGCAAATACGGGAAAATCCCCAATTAGTTCAAGAACGATTGAATAGTCGTAGTGGTAAATACGACATCGAACCGATTTTACAGTTAGATCGGAAACAACGGGAACTTGAGGGGACGCGCAGTCAGCTCCAAGCTCGTAGCAACGAAATTGGTAAAATTGTCGGGCAAAAGATAAAATCTGGGATCAATCCTCAAGACCCAGAAATTCAAGCTTTGCGGGATGAAGGTAACTCTGTCAAAGCGACATTGAGTCAACTCGAACCCCAAGAAAAAGACCTCAAAGCTGAAATTGCTCAACTTGTGTTGGCACTTCCGAATTTACCAAGCGACTCTACACCCCTTGGAAAGAATGAGGAAGATAACGTAGAGGTGCGGCGTTGGGGTGATGAGTACATTCCTCAAAATCCGAATATTCTCCCTCACTGGGAAATTGGCGAAAAGCTGGGTATTCTCAATGTTGAACGAGCTGTAAAAGTTGCCCAAAGTCGCTTTGTGACATTAATAGGCGCTGGTGCAGGATTGGAAAGGGCATTAATTCAATTTATGCTGTCTCTCCATACTCAAGCTGGGTATGTGGAAGTCAGTCCGCCGCTGTTAGTTAATACTGAGTCTTTGACGGCGACCGGTCAGTTACCCAAGTTTGCGGAAGAAAGCTTTAAATGCGCTGATGATGACTTATGGCTGATTCCGACAGCTGAAGTTCCAGTTACAAATCTCTATCGGGGTGAAATTCTCGCTGCTGAAGATTTGCCTATTTACCACTGTGCCTTTACTCCCTGTTTTCGCCGCGAAGCTGGTAGTTATGGGCGCGATATGCGGGGATTAATTCGCCTGCATCAATTTAACAAGGTGGAAATGGTGAAATTTGTCGAACCCAGTACGTCTTTTGATGAACTGGAAAAATTGGTAGGGAATGCAGAAGCAATTTTACAGGCGTTGCGATTGCCTTACCGAGTAGTAAATTTAAGTACTGGGGATTTAGGATTTGCCTCTACTAAAACTTATGATTTAGAGGTTTGGTTGCCCTCTTCTGGAAAATACCGTGAAATTTCTAGCTGTTCCAATACTATAGATTTTCAGGCACGACGGGCTGATATTCGTTTCAAAGAGACGGGGAAGAAAGGTACTCAGTTCGTACATACCCTCAATGGTTCGGGTTTGGCGGTAGGAAGGACGATGGCAGCAATTTTGGAGAATTATCAACAATCTGATGGGACGGTGAAGATACCAGAAGTATTGCAACCTTACTTGGGACGTGAAGTTTTGTAATTTGTCGTTGGTCATTGGTCATTTGTCATTTGTCTTTTACCAATGAGCTATGCCCCATGCCCAATGCCCAATGCCCAATTAGAATGGAGATAACTATAGCTTAATATCTTCACAATTTACTCTATGTCAGTTTTAGCAGCGATCGCAGTCTTGGCTGTTTTGATCTTGGTACACGAGTTGGGGCATTTTGTTGCAGCACGTTCTCAAGGCATTCTCGTTAACCGTTTTTCTTTGGGTTTTGGCCCGGTTCTTTTGAAGTACCAAGGTTCACAAACCGAATATGCTGTCCGCGCCTTTCCTTTGGGCGGTTTTGTGGGCTTTCCCGATGATGACCCCGATAGCGATGTTCCACCCAATGACCCAAATCTGCTGCGTAACCGTCCAGTTTTAGACCGGGCGATTGTCATCAGTGCTGGAGTAATCGCCAATTTAATATTTGCCTACTTGGTGTTGGCTCTGCAATTGGGTATTGTCGGCATTCCCAAGGAATTAACCTATCAAGCTGGTGTCGTTGTCCAGCCTGTTAATCAAGAATCTGTTGCCTACCAAGCAGGAATTCGGGAAGGAGATATTATTCTGGCTGTTAACGGTCAGGAACTCCTAGCTTCTGATAAATCAACTCCTTTGCTGACTAAAGAAATTCAAACTCATCCCAATCAGCAAATCGAACTGAAAATTCAACGTGAAAACCAACAACAAACCCTGAAATTAACTCCGAAATTGGGAGCCGATGGCAAAGGCGTAGTTGGGGTGGCACTCAGTCCAAATGCTACAGCAATTTATCGCCGTCCTAATAGTCCTTTTGAAATTTTTGGTCTTGCTGCTAATAGATTTCAACAATTATTTGTTGGTACACTAAGCGGTTTTGGTCAGTTAATTACTAACTTTCAACAAACTGCTGGGCAAGTTTCTGGGCCAGTTAATATTGTCAAAATTGGTGCGAAATTAGCTGAGGACAATACTGTAAATCTGTTGTCTTTTGCGGCAATTATCAGCATTAACTTGGCTATTATCAATATTTTGCCTTTACCAGCTTTGGATGGCGGACAACTCGCTTTCCTGCTAATTGAAGGTTTACGCGGTAAGCCTGTACCCGCCCGCATTCAAGAAAGTGTAATGCAAACTGGTTTGGTGTTACTCTTAGGGTTAGGAATTTTTCTGATCGTCAAAGAAACTACCCAATTAACTAGCCAATTGGAATGGGTACAAAAATTGTTCCAGTAAGCATTACCTGCAAATCGTTATCTAAAAAGCAACGGGCGATAGAAATTTTAGCTCGGCTGAAGCGTCTTTATCCAGATGCTACTTGCTCTTTGAACTACTCAACGCCAGTACAATTGTTGGTGGCAACGATTCTCTCTGCTCAGTGTACTGATGAGCGGGTGAATAAAGTAACACCAGCTTTATTTGCTCGGTTTCCTGATGCAGAAAGTTTAGCGATCGCTGATTTGGTAGAATTAGAAAGTTTGGTGCGTTCAACAGGGTTTTATCGCAATAAAGCCAAGAACATTCAAGCCGCCTGTCGGATGATTGTCACTGAGTTTAACTCTGTTGTCCCCAACCAAATGGAGCAATTATTAAAGCTTCCAGGTGTGGCGCGCAAGACAGCAAATGTAGTCCTAGCTCATGGTTATGGGATTAATGCTGGCGTGACAGTAGATACTCACGTTAAGCGCCTGTGCGAACGCTTGGGTTTAACTGAACATACAGACCCCATTCGGATTGAGCAAGATTTAATGGGTTTATTGCCTCAGCCTGATTGGGAAAATTGGTCAATTCGGCTGGTTTATCACGGTCGTGCTATTTGTAAAGCCCGCTCTCCCGTCTGCGTTGCTTGCGAGCTTGCCGATTTATGTCCGGCTGCAAATAAGCCAGTGGTTGTAGGATAAGCGACACAAGTAACCCCAGAATTGATGGAGAGACTGTAGAATGGAAAAC
Organism: Nostoc sp. DedQUE07; assembly: GCF_034530975.2. Lineage (NCBI taxonomy): Bacteria > Bacillati > Cyanobacteriota > Cyanophyceae > Nostocales > Nostocaceae > Nostoc > Nostoc sp. DedQUE07. Next base: position 54,296 of record NZ_JAVRCC020000014.1, read on the forward strand.
GGTGTCTTCAAATAAGTTAGAGAATATATGGCAAAAAAGAGCATGATTGAGCGCGAGAAAAAGCGCACCAAGTTGATCGAAAAGTATGCTGACAAGCGGGAAGCTCTCTTAGAAGAGTTCAGAAGCGCAGCATCTCCTTTGGATAAACTAGAAATCCACCGGAAAATTCAACAGCTACCCCGGAACAGTGCGCCCACCCGCCACCGCAACCGTTGCTGGTTGACTGGTCGTTCTAGAGGAGTTTACCGCGATTTTGGGTTGTCTCGGAACGTACTGCGAGAATGGGCGCATGAAGGTCTTTTACCTGGAGTTGTTAAGTCTAGTTGGTAGTCAAGAGTCATTAGTCATTAGTCATTAGTCATTGGTAAAGAACAAATGACAAAGGACAAATGACAAATGACAAATGACAAAAATTATTGCCCACAACACTTATCAATTCCCAGACTTTCTAAGAGTAGATCGCTGACGGCGTTGGCGATCGCAAACTCTCCGTAGAAGCTATTGGAAAAATCATAGGACTGCATCTCTGTGACAATGGCAATTACCAGAGAACCAAGGTCATTTTCTCCTTCCATCCGTTGACGCACAAAAATCTGTGCGGCTCGTTGGGCAATATTTTGGTTTACTGCTTCGGGGATAAATTCTGTATCTAGCCACCGTTGTAAGCGTTCTCGTAACCATTCACCTTCGAGTAGGGGGTTTTCGGGCGGTGGTAGGGTGATGGGTGGAATTGGTTGAGTCATCTTTTTTTAAACGCAGAGGGACGCAAGGGGAAACGCAGAGGAACGCTGAGGTTGATTTTTTAGCATCAAATTGCGTTTCTAGGAGTGTTTTTTTATATTTATTTATGCAATATGATATCGCGGCTATTGTTGAGGGCTATGCACAAGGCTATTTTCTCATGGCTGATGAGCGCGATCGCCTGAGTTGGTACGGAAGTCGCGATCGAACTTTTATTCCTTTGGATGAACGGTTTCGTTATCCCAAGTCTTTGCAGCGTGTTCTGAATCAAGAGCGGTTTACTGTGGCGATTAATCGGGACTTCCAAGCTGTGGTGGCTGGCTGTGCTGATAGAGAGACAACCTGGATTTCACCGGAATTAGAAAAGATTTACTGGCTACTTTACCAGAGTGGCTATGCTTATAGTTTTGAAACTTGGCAAGGTGACGAATTAGCTGGAGGAATTTTAGGGATTGTGATTGGTGGGGCTTTTATTGGCGAGTCGATGTTTTACCGCATTCCCGAAGGCTCAAAGGTGGCGATGGTTAAATTGGTGGAAAGATTGCGCCAGAGGAAATTTGTATTTTTTGATGCCCAAATGATGAATCCCCATTTGGAAAGGTTTGGCGCTTATCGGGTTGGGGATGAAGAATATCAATCTTTACTTCAGCAAGCGTTGCAACGTACTTGTAATTTAGTATAAATAATGACAAAACTATTAATATTAAATAAGTAGTTCGATTGATGGTTTCCATTGTTATCAAACATGGATGGTTTCATCAGATTCTTGGGGAATGTGCCCAGCATGGTGGGTTTGTTTTTATTGCGCTATTAGGTGACTTGGGTAGCGAACTAGAAATTATCTCATATCAGAGGGTTGGAGAAGATCCAATGTTTCCTCTTTCAGACTACATTGAGGGACAACCTCCAAGTATTTTACAGAGATGCCAGGATCTATTTGGAGAATCAGCTAATGCAGTGTGGGTACGGGCTAGAATTCCAGCCATATTTGGTTCTAATATTTTGATCAGCTTGTCTATTCCAGACTACAAGTATGCACTCATAGAGCAAATGTTCATGGCTTGTGAGCTAGGGTCAAATGGAGACTGGATAGCATACCCATTTATCTGTGAAGATTACAATCTTCGTGCTGGACTACGTTTTAATCCAGATGGTTCATCAACTGAGATTTATGAACGTATTGCCAAGGCATTTTGGAAACTGTTGCTTCTTGAACCTAAACGTGTTTGTGCATTCCGCGATGGCTACCTACACTATAACGAGATGGATGACGAGGAATGGTATAATGTGGTATTCAAGCACGGTCGATTCAGCATTGAAATAATAGCTCCTGTATTCTTTTAAAAGAAAAGCTGGATGTGATTGTTACTGATGTAATAATGCTGGAAATGAAGGTATTGCCATAAAAATCTTTCAATCATTACAATAGCGATCGCGCCCATTTTGTTTGGCATCGTACAGTGCTTTATCTGCTGAAGCAATGAGTGTGTCTGGCCTGATGTTCCAAATAGGTATGCGAGAGGTAATTCCTAAACTAACGGTGATAATATTTTTGACATCAGACTGTACATGGGGAATAGCCAGAGCATGAATTGCTTGCTGAATACTTTGCCCTACTTTAATCGCTCCCGCTAAGTCAGTATTGGGCAAGAGTACCAAAAATTCTTCTCCACCGTAACGCGCTACTAAATCGGCAGGACGATGAATTGTTTGTTGCACTGTTTGCGCTATCCTCATTAGACAATCATCGCCAGCAAGATGACCATAGTAATCGTTGTAAAGTTTGAATTTATCAACATCAAACATAATCAGTGACAAGGGTTGTTGTTCTCGTGCAAGGCGTCTCCATTCTGCTTTAAGTCGTGCATCAAAGCAACGACGGTTAGCCACCTGAGTCAAGCCATCTAAATTTGCCAGTTGTTCTAGTTTCTGATTTGCATCTTGGAGAGCCAATTCAATTTGTTTTCGTCCAGTGATGTCGCATATGGTAATAGCAAAACCATCATCTAGTTTGACTGCAACAAAGTGATACCAGCAAGAATTACCTAATGGATGATAAAAATCTCGCTTGAAAGCTTCCCCTGTTTTGACAAGATTAACGAAGTGATTAAAGAGTTCTGGTTCTAGATGAGCTAAGAGTTTTTTGAGTACTAATTTGCCGATTATCTCTTCACATTTGCTTCCGAAAGCTTTAGCAATAACAGGATTGATAACTAAGCAACGAAAATCTTCAATGTCTCCAGTTACAGGGTTGCGGACAGCTTGCATAGCGGCAATACCATCTAGCGAACTATTCAAAATACTGGCTAGCATTGCCCTAGACTGATACAGTATTTCTTCTGTTTCCCTACGCTTAATATTTTCTTGTTCTAGAAGCCGTTGCTGGCGTTGAATGGTTAACTGATTTTCTAGACGCGCTACAACTTCTTCCATCTGAAAGGGTTTAGTGATGTAGTCTATGCCCCCTGACTCAAAGGCTATCACTTTATCGAAGACATCATCTAAAGCACTAATAAAAATAACGGGAATGGTGCGTAGAACTTCATCGGCTTTCAGAGTTCTACAAACTTGATAGCCATCCATTTCTGGCATTTTAATATCTAAAAGAATGATGTCTGGTCGCTTTGCCTTTATTGTTTTTAGTGCCATCCGTCCACTTGTGACACTGCGAACAGTATAGCCGAGTTTGACCAGAGAATCACTTAATAAATGTAAATTTTTGGGATTGTCATCTACTAGGAGAATATTACCTTTATTTTCTTTATCAGAATTAAGATTCATTGCTTCTCAGGGGTTCGGCTAAATCAACTAATTCCTCAAATTCAAATTGACGAGCAAGTTTTGTTAAAGATTGAATTAAAAAAGTTTCTGTTTTAGGAATATCTCTAATTAATTCTATGACACGATTAGTATTTGCTTCTAATGCAGCTTCATAGAATTGATTAATCCATTCTTGAGACATACAAATTAAATTTTGGGATGTTAAAGTATTTTTTTCTGTATATTCCAAATTTGAAGAATTATTTTCAGCAAATATATATTTGACACCAAGATGTTTGGCTAGTGTGTCAAAAATTGTATGTTCTGCAAAAGGTTTGCGGAGAAAGTCATCACATCCGGCTGAAAGAACGATCGCTTTTTCTTCTTCTAAAACACTTGCTGTCAGAGCAATTATAGCTGTAGCATTCCCTTTGGTAGTGGACTTGATATATTTTGTAGCTTCGTAACCGTCCATGACAGGCATTCGCATATCCATCCAAATCAGGTGGGGTTCCCATTCATTCCAAATAGCGATCGCTTCTTTGCCATTACTAGCTTCTTTCATCTCAAACCCTAACGGTTGTAAGAGTTTAATTAATAATTGGCGATTAATAGGTTTATCATCTACTATTAATAGTTTATATATAGGTTGTCCTGGTGCAAGTTCTAATACTTTTGGATGTACTTCTAAAGTATTGTTATTGGTTGGTTGACCTAACTTTGCTTGAATATAAAATTTAAAAGTTGTCCCGACTCCTAATTTACTTTCAACAGAAATATCTCCTCCCATTAACTGAATAAACTTGTGACTAATTGCTAAACCTAAACCCGTTCCTTCTTGAGATTCTTTTCCAGCTTGTGCTTGAGAAAAAGCATTAAAAAGTTTGGGTAATTCTGCGGCTGCAATTCCCACTCCTGTATCACAGACTTCAAAATCAAGAGTTAAAATATCTGTAATTTCTTCACTAGTATTATTTACTGTTAAACTAATTGTTCCTTTTTGAGTAAACTTAATGGCATTAGTAATCAAATTAATTAATACTTGCCGGAGTTTTAACTCATCTGTGCAAATATAACATGGGACATTTTCACTACGTTGAAATATTAAATTTAAGCCTTGATTGCTTGCCTGTAAATGTAGCATATCTTCTAAGTCATCTAGCAAGCGATATAAATCGAAATCTCTAGGATTAAGAGTAGTTTTACCCGCCTCTATTTTTGATAAATCGAGAATATTATTGATGAGCGTTAGTAAATAATCACCACTGTGATAAATGATCCCGGCATTTTCATAATGCTCGGCAGGCAAGTTTTTCGCGCGTAACATTAACTGAGAAAAACCTAGAATAGCATTGAGGGGCGATCGCAACTCATGACTCATATTCGCAATAAATAAACTTTTAGCTTGATTTGCGACTTCGGCTTTGTCTTTAGCAATGGCTAACTCTGCTGTTCTCTCCTGTACCCGTTGTTCTAAAGTTTCCAAAGATGTTTGTAACTGAAGTGCCATGTTGTTAAACGATTTTGACAGTTGACCTATTTCGTCTTTTGATTTATTTTTGGCACGGATATCTAAGTTACCCGCGGTAAACTGGAAAACTATATTGGTAAGGTGAATTATTGGCTTTGTTAGCACTTGTCCAATAGCAAAAGCGATGATTGTCACTACTCCAGCGATAAATGCAAATAGAAAAATTGTGTTACGAATTTGCTTTTCTACAGGTGCTAAAGCAACGGCAAGGGGTCGGGCAAACAACACAGACCAAGGTTTATATTGCAAACGAGCGATCGCAATTAGATTAACGCGATCGCCTGTTGCTGACAAGGATGCAATTAAATACGACTGTTTATTATCCAATGCTTGTTTAAGTTTGGATTCATTAGTTGCCAATTCTTTGAAAGAAGAATTAGGCAAACGACCTTCCTGTTGCAGTTGAGTTACAACATCATCAGGTAGAGGCACAATTGATTTAAAAAGCAGTTCCGGTGCAGTGCTATGTGCGAGATAAATATTATTGTCATCTAAAAGAATCGCAAAAGATTTTTCCCCAGCCCGTTCGGTTTGTCGAGTTACTAACTGCTGAACAACAGTCGCATTATATGAAACACGCAATATACCCAATATATCTCCCTTGGCATTGCGAACCGGACTACTAAAAAAGAGGGTAATAAGATTGGGAATTGTCGGCGATCGCTTCATGCTAGAAACAAAGGAGAAACCAGTTTGTAGCGGTTTTTTAAAATAATCTTGAACTGATTCGTCTTTGCCAATATTCAGTGTACGTGTATCCAATACATTTTTACCGTTTAAGTCGAGCAAAGCATAAGAGAGAATATTGAGCATATCTTTGCGACTGAGACGCATTAATGTTTCTGTCGCCAATTGCATTTCGGGGCTGCCGTCTCGCTGTTTTGGAGTTAGGCTGAGGTAGCGTGCCAAACCTGGTAAAATCGCCTCTACACGCACGGCATTGAGATTTCCATCAATAAAGGCATCTATTCTGTTAGCGGTTTCGTTAGCCGCCGCAGATAGGGCTTGTCGGGCGTTGTCAGTTAGTGCTTTTTCAGTTGTCTGTTTGTTGATAAATGCCAATAACAGCAATGGAATCAAAGCAACAACGAGAAACGAGGCGATCAACTTTGTACGGATACCGCCCAAAAAAGAGTGCTGCATAGCTTCAAACTAGGGGGGATTCAAGAAGGAAGAATTGAACAAACTTTTTAGCTCAGGAATACGCGTAATGTTTCCAGAGCGAATAAAAAAGTCTGCATATATCTTGGCAGTTTTGTCAATGGACTTAGGGTTATTAGATTGAAAATATTTTTGATTTTCACCTAAATCAGTTAGGTTTATTCCCTCTAGAGAGAGAGTATTTATCGGAATTTTTAACGCTTTGCTGACGATCGCTTTTCCTTCTTCAACATTTGCTTTCCAGTAGGTCGAAGCTTGCAGCCATCCCTGCACAAATGCACGAATGTCTTCGGGGCGATCGCGGATTGTCTCACCACGAAAGATAATCAAATCTAAAATAAAGCCAGGGGTTTGTTTGCTAGTAAATAGGATATTTCCCCCTAATTTTATCGTTTCAGAGAGATAGGGTTGCCAAGTGTGTCCGGCTTGAATAGTATTATTTTTCAGGCGTTGAGGAATTTCTGAAGCCTCTAATTGAACTAAGTTCACATCATCACTAGTTAAATTGGCAGTTTTCAACATTTCAGTCACGAAAACTTCGCTAAAACCGCCTAGATTTGCACCCAGCTTTTTCCCTTTCAAGTCAGCTACAGTTTTAATTTTTGATTGGGCTACTACCACATCTGCTCCTATTGATTCATCTATAACGATCGCGCCTTGTATATCTGGATTTGCGGCACTCAAGATGATAAAATTTCCCAAGGACGACGTAATCCCATCATACTTACCCGCATTAAAGTTTGCTTGTTCCAATTGGGCGTATTGTGTATGAATTAGTTCCACATCTACCCCTTGGGCTTTGAAGAATCCTTTTTTTTGAGCAATGATGCCTGGAAGCTCTCCAACAAAAGATCCAAATATCACTTTCAATGGAGGGCGTTTTACTTCAGTTGGTACTGAAGTATTACAAGCAAGTAGTAAACAGGCAGTAATGAGAAAAATACTAATGTATCTGAGTAGTTTAAGCATAGAATTTTTGATGTTTTTTAATTATTGTTAATCAAAGATTCTGCTAAATAAACTAATTGTTCAAATTAAATTGCCGTGCAAATTTCGTCAGTGATTATATTAAACGAGTTTTGGTTGTTGGAATTGCTTCAAGATTTAGAAATTCTGACCGCAAGGGCAGCTTGAGAATTTCATTCACAGGTATTGAGCCGCCTTAACAAGGGATTATGCTTCAAATCAATGAAAAAGACTGTAATTGCAAAGAGAGCGATCGCTCTTTTCTACTGTTATATTAGTCTTTAAATAATCCCGTACCCAATCACAACTGTATTTCAGTAGGTTGAGATGGAGAATTTCTTCTAAATCCCACAGAATTACAAGTTGGTCATCTCCGCCAGAGGCAAAGGTTTTACCATCAGGGCTAAAGGCAACACTGCTCACATTAGAAGTATGTCCATTCAGGGTGACGAGTAAAGTACCATCAATTTTCCAGACTTTGATCGTATTGTCAAAACTTGCGGCTGCTAGCATTTGACCATCTGGACTGAATGCTACCCTGGTTAAGCCAATACTTTTACCATCAAAGCTCCTCACCAGAGTGCCATCACGTTTCCAAAGTCGCAGACTACCATCCCCACCTGTAGAGGCAATCAATTGACTATTCGGGCTAATGGCAACCCCAAAAACTTCACTCTTATGCCCTTCTAAGGTGCGATCGGGTTTTTCTAACAGGCGTTCGCCCTTGGCGTTGGCGGAGCCATCGCTATTTTTTGAAGTCCACAGTTTGATAGTGCCATCAGCACTAGCAGAGGCGATAAACTGCCCATCTGGACTATAAACAATGTCCCAAATTCGCCCTGTATGCGCCTGAATAATTTGCTGGAGTTGAAACTCTCCATTGGAGCCGCGTTGCCAGAGTCTCAGCTTGTAATCAAAACCCACAGTCACTAATCGGTTGCCATCAGGACTGTAGCTAACACCCAAAAGACCGATACCTGGCGCTTCCAGAATGGTTCGCTGATTGCTGTCTAGTTGCCACAGTCTTACAACACCTTTAGAACCAACGATCGCTAAAGTTCGACCATCGGGGCTAAAGTCAAGACTAAGCATTCGAGAATCTTTTTCAACAATGGTTTTGGCGAGAGAACCATCGCGTCTCCAGAGTTTGACTTCTTTGCCAGCAACGGAAGCTAGCCGTTGCCCATCAGGGCTAAATGCCACCCGCCAGACCATTTCTTGATGGCCATTGAGTAGCTTTATTAAGGGTGAGTGGACTCTCCAGAGTTTGATGGTATTGTCGTGACTGGCAGAGGCGAGAGTTTCTCCATCAGGACTGAAGGCGATGGTTTGAATATTTGAGGTATGCCCCTGCAAAGTTCTTAATAAAGTACCATCTATTCGCCAGAGTTTAACGGTTTTATCAGAACCGCCGGAAGCAATAGTCTGCCCATCAGGGCTAAAGGCTACACCAAATATTTCAGCAGTATGCCCTTTAAAAGTTCTCAGGAGAGTGCCTTCTCGATTCCACAGTCGCACCATCTTATCTGCACCGCCAGACACTAAAGTTTGTCCATCAGGGCTAAAAGCAACACTCCAAATAGTTGCGTTTCCAGCTGTGAATGTTTTGAGCAGCGTTCCATCTAATCGCCAAAGCTGATTCTTGCCGCCTACCATAGAAGAAGCGAGAGTTTGGCCATCGGGGCTGAAGGCAATTCCCCACACACCACGCTGATGTTTAAGAGTTCTGATTAAAGTGCCATTTAGTTGCCAAAGCTTGACGCTAAAATCGCCACTGGCAGAAGCGATCGTTTGTCCATCTGGGCTAAAGGCAACTCGCCACACCGCAGATTTGTGCCCTTTGAAGATGGTTGACAATTTACCATCGATCGTCCAGAGACGGATAGTGCCATCAATGCCGGCAGCGACTATCCGGCGGCTATCCGGGCTGAAGCGGACGCTTTGTATGGTTGCAGTATGTGGTAGCGTTCTTACCAGTGTTCCATCCCGCTTCCATAGCTTGACTGTGCGATCGATGCTAGATGAGACAATCCACTGACCATCAGAGCTAAAATCAACGCCTAAGACAATCCCTTGATGCCCCGATAAGTGATTGAATTCATCAGCACCGTAGACAGCTTGTTCTAATACTTTGCGGGTTTGGAGATCCAGAGCATTGGCATCTGCCAAATTTTGCAGATCGAGCCGTTGAAATTCCTGTCTGGCTCGGATTGCTTGTACCAATGCATCTAAGCGTTGATTGGAATTAAAACTACCATTGGAAGCAGCTGCGATCGCCCGTACCTCACTCAGTGATGCTTGTCGATCGGCGTAGAGTGTTGTGAACCCCAAGACAATAACTGCTAGTAGGGCCAAACTTACTCCTAATAGGAGTCGTCGCTGAAGCCGAGCGCTCTTTTGTTCGCTTGCCAATCGCGCTTCAGTTTCTTTGAGCCGTTCTACTTCCATTTTTTGCTGGACTTCCCGACGTTCCAATTCTTGGCTAGCTGCTAAAAATCGATAGTCCAAATCACTGAGACTTTTACGCTGAGTCCAGTCCAAAACCTCTTGTAAGGCATTACCCCGTAGCAAGCGTGACTCATCTTGAAAGCTCGATGCTACCCAAGCATTGAATGGCTGTGAATAAGGGCGCAAATTGTCTAACTGCTTTAACACCCATTCAGTATTGAAAATATGTCGGTAGATGGGATTTTTAATTCTAAGATAGCCGTTGTACTTCTCGACCAATCCTGATAGTAAAAGCTCTGTCTGTTCTCGGCTATCATCGGTAGCCACGGGAGATAAAAAAGGACGCAAAGACTGGGAACGCCAAGAGTCGCTAGTGTCTTCATTATTTGCGTCCTCCCATCCCCATTTCCCCTCGTCCTCTATTTCCTGGGTTTGCAATACCTGCTGATAAAGACTCAGCAACCGTCCACTTTGTTGTTGGTTGAAAAGTAAGCGATCGCGAATCGTGCGCAGGTGTTCGGGTTCATCTTGTGATTCCCAGTGTTGGATAATCTGCGATCGCACCAATTCTTCTACCCAATAGGCCTCAGTTTTTGGGGGTAGGAAAATTTTCCGCTCTGATGTCTTTAAGGCAGTTTGGAGAATTAATTGACAGAGTTTTTGAGTTAGAAACGGTTGTCCCCCTGTCCAATAGATCACCTCTTGCAGCACAACTTCTGGTCGCTCAATTGCTCCTTTTAACCCATTTAGCAATGGGCTAGCTTCATGCAATCGAAAGCCGTATAACTCAATAGCTGTTCCAATGTTAAAAGGTGTCCGACGTTTGTCAGCAATTAAATCAGATGGACTGGCGACTCCAAACAATGCAAATCCCAGGCGTTGAAAATTTGGGTCGTGTGCTTGCTGATTGTAGCAATGACGAATCCAGGCAAAAAAGTCACTGACCGGAAAATTCAAACTCAGCAAACTATCAATTTCATCAATTAAAATGAAAATGCCTTTAGCTTCGCCGCCTTCTTCAGAATCGCTCTTAACATTTGGCAGCAATATTTCTTCAACAAACTGGTGTAGCTTTTGTACAGGAGAAAGACCTGTTTGCATATTCCACCATTGCTTAAAGTTGACGTGTTCCGCCAGATTTAACCCGTAGAATATGCTGACAATGATTCCTTTATACCATTGTGCTGATGTGGTATCCTCGCTACCCAATTGCGTCACGTCTAAGTAAACACATTTATAGCCTTCTGACTTGAGACGACGACTTATTCGCTGTAGTAGGGATGATTTACCCATTTGGCGAGAGTTGAAGACGTAGCAAAAATCGCCACCTTTTAAACTGGTATAAAGTTTTTCGTCTGCTTGACGCACAACATAAGTGGGATCGTCACTGTGGAGGCTACCGCCAACTTGGTATCTCATGTGCAAAGTGTGATTAGAAAAGGGGGAAATAAAGAAGGAGTCAGAATTCTGAATTCAGGATTTAGAATACTATATCCATGCCACACTATCCCGTCCGTGAAGTGTCTTGTAGAGTAAAACGGTGAGGAATGGGTATGGAGTAGATGCGAGCGCAGATGGAAAAACGACGGCGCAATGGTTTGCCTTTCGCCAAGATTATGATTTACTGATTTTAAATTGGATGTTGACCAAAGTCAGTAGGTTGATTAAATCCGCCAAATTTCTGAAAGCAATCTCGTCTTTGTCTAACCATCGCTAACCTTGACCCGGAAAACATGGCAGATTACTTGAATAAGTACCAAAAGTCTGATAGGAAAACCATACTAATGAGAATTTGGACTATTACTGCTGTGCTAGCTGTTTTTTGGCTAATATCTGGGGTCATCGGTTCTAAGCCAATCAACGCTACTTCTGTTTTGGTAGAAAATGCCATATCATCTCTGCCGTCAACGAATGCAAAACAGATTACTGTCAGTAACACCGAGTTTGGTCTGAAGAGAGTTGACTCCAAAGGAAACGTTACCATTTTCCAGACAAAAAGAGTGCCACTTCAGGAAGGAAATACCTACGGGTGGCGGATTCAACTCAAAAACTACCAAGGTGAAGTGAAATGGCGTGAAGTCTTGTATTTACCAAAACCTCCAGAAACTTGGGGTACAGATAATGGTGAAGATTTTTCAATATCAGCAGACGGCAAGACATCTGTAACACGACGCACGCAGTCGGCTTCAGAAGGTGTAATTGAGAATTTTTGGACAATTGCCCCTGGCGATCCAGTTGGTAAGCATAGAATAGAAGTCTATATTGATAACCGTTTGATCGGTACTTTCCAGTTTGAAGTTATTCCAGTTAAGTAGAGATGAAGGGCATTGGGCATGGGGCGTTAGGAGTGGTGAGTAATGAGTAATGAGTAATGAGTAATGAGTAATGAGTAATGAGTAATGAGTTAGGAGTTATTCTCCCCCTGCTCCCCTGCTCCCCTGCTCCCCTGAAGCTGAGGAGTATCTTAGAGATAGAAGTTTGATTCTTGTTAGGTGGCGATCGTGAATACAGAGGAATTTCTGCGATTGATCGAAAAGCAGCGCCCATGTCCTCAGACACTACCAAAAGGGCTGCAAGCAATGTGGTATGACAACAAAGGTGATTGGAACAAAGCTCATGAAATAGTTACAGATGCCAGCGATGTTGACAGTGCCTGGGTTCATGCTTACCTGCACCGCAAAGAAGGCGATTTGAACAATGCCCATTTCTGGTATCAACGCAGTGGTCAACCAGTATTTTCAGGAGAACTAAGCCAGGAATGGGAACAAATAACTTCTGTATTGCTAAAGAAGGTGAACGCAACGCATGAATGCTGAAGAATTAAAAAGGCGTTTTGCCGCAGGAGAAAGATATTTTCCAGCCGTCAACTTGAGTCGGGACAAGCTGATTGGAGCCGATTTGCCGGGAATTAATTTATGGGGATCTGACTTGAGTGGAGCTAACTTAGCTAAAGCTAAACTCTGGGGAGCAGATTTGAGTAGAACTAATTTAGCCAAAGCGAATTTGACCAGAGCTAATTTGAGCGGTGCCAATCTGAATGAAGCAAATCTTCGGGGAGCAAAACTCAACTATGCCAAGTTGTATGGAGCTAATCTGACTGGCGCTTACTATGATGAAAGTACGCGGTTTTCTAGAGGTTTTGACCCTATCAGTAAAAATATGCGGAAGGTGTGAAGGGGATTGGGGGCAGAGGGGCAGGGGAGAAATCAATTCAAAATTCAAAATTCAAAATTCAAAATTCACGCATTCAAACATTGTAGAACTTCTGCCTCCTGGCTCCTCTTTCCCCATGCCCAATGCCCAATCTCCTTTAAATAACTGATACATGTTGATGTGAACCATCCATAGACGATATCAACATTTGTTCAAAGACTTTGGAAAGAGCAGTTTGAAAACGCTGACGATGCTTGATTTTGAAAAAAGGTCGAACTATTTCTGCGTAGGCATAGCCTGCCTTAGTCATCGCACTGTTGACTTCTCTATTATCAATAACTCGAATTGCCCGCAGAGTTCCTAGCTGGATTTCTTTTTTTACCATCAACTCAGAAATTCCAGTTGCGCCTACTCCATTTTCAATTGCGGCTTTTGCCATCTCACCACTGGCGAACACTAAAATTACATTCAGTTCGCTGAGGTTGATCCCCCAATTTTGCAACGCTTCTTCAAACCTTTGTTGGGTTCCAGATTCTGGCACCCGCATCACCCAAGGAGTTTGAGTTAATTGGCTTAAATCAATTTCTCCCCACTCAAACCAAGGGTGTTTTTGACCAACTACAATTTGTAAGCGATCGCTCGCTACTATTTCGTACTCCAGAGTATTCTGAAGCGCTGGCTTCACATCACCTTCCACCAAACCTAAATCAAACTGTCCCATCGCTGTACCGACACAAATCGTTTCTGCATTGGCAAGGGTACAGTCAATCTGGATACCAGGATATTGGCTCTTAAACTCACTAATTTTACTTGGTAGCCAGTAGTTACCAATTGTCAGACTCGACCCTAATTTCAATTCACCCCGTTGCAGATTGTTCAATTCTCGCAATCCTCTTTCTGTCAAGGAAACTTGATCGAGAATTTTCTGCGCTTCCACTTGCAGTAATTTACCCGCCTCAGCAATCTCGATATGGCGACCAATCCGATGGAATAGTTTCACACCATATTCTTGCTCTAAGTTGTGGATCGCTGCACTGACAGCAGGTTGTGTAATATAAAGCTCCTCTGCTGCGCGAGTGAAGTGTAAGTTCTGCGCCACAGCCAGAAATATTTTTAGCTGCTCAAGCGTCATTCCAGCCATTTATCGTATCCCTAAGACTTAATGTCAAAATTTTAATCACTTTCATTTATCATTTTGACAAATAAAAGCATTTGATTCTATCGGTTAGTTTGACTAAAGTATAAATCAAAGCTTTTTACTTAGTCATTTGTCATTGGTCATTGGTCATTTGTCATTTGTCCTTTGTAAGTGACCAATGCCCCATGCCTAATTACCAAGCACGAACATAAGGACATCCACAAATGAACGATTTAGTAACTGCAATTACCACAGGGATTACCGCATTCACTGCCACCAACATCGATGATATTGTCATTCTGACGTTGTTTTTTTCACAAATAAGTAAAACGTTTCGCAGTCGTCACATCCTTGCTGGTCAGTATCTCGGTTTTGCAGCATTGATCGTTGCTAGCCTTCCCGGTTTCTTCGGTGGACTAATCATACCGCAGGACTGGATTAGACTACTAGGTTTTATGCCAATAATCATTGGTGTGAGCAGTTTACTAAAACGCGAAGAGGATTCATCTGAGGAAGCTGAAGAAGAAACCGAGCCGTCTTGTCCCTCTATAGTTAGGAGTTTTATTTCTCCACAAACTTGCAATGTAGCCGCGATCGCCTTTGCTAATGGCAGTGATAATATTAGCGTCTATGTGCCCTTGTTTGCCAACTCAGAATTAGACAGTCTGCTGGTGATTATAGGTGTATTCTTTACTCTAGTGAGTGTATGGTGTTATACCGCTTACAAGTTAACCTACTTGCCTGCGATCGCCAACTTTTTAACTGAAAATGGCAATACTTTTGTCCCTTGTATCTTGATTGGTTTGGGCGTATTTATTGTCACCGAAAATGTTACTTGGACTCTTTTATCTGTAGTTTCTAGTTATATATTTTCATTAGTTTTAGGTTTCAATACTCAGCCGTCAAGTGAAAAACAAGAAAAATTAAGTGTCTAATAAAGAGGTGCATCATCAATTTTCTGAGCAAAACAAATTCTCAACGGCAAAATATCTTACCCATCAACAGGAATCAAAACATGAAAATCTGGAAATCTCTGCTAATTGTCTTAATGATTGTCGCTAATCTAGCCTTTGCTCAACCTTCTTTTGCTGATAGACCAAAATTTAGCAAAAACCCTGATTACATCGAAGTCACTAAAGCTCTTAAGCAACTCTCTCAGACAAAAGATGCCCAAACTCAAGTTGAAGGTCTGACACCAGAAGAAATTCAAAAAAGAACCGAGGAATTAACACTGCAAAAATATGCTTTAGAGACGGGAATCAATTGGGGTCAATGCAACAACCAAACAGGTAATACCATAGCGGTATACGGTAAAAGACCAAATGATGAAGAAGATGAAGATGCCGTATACGAAAATGGTCTATATTTTCTAGCTGATGGTCAGTCCACTAAAAATAACTGGGATTGTGATGGCATCTATCTACCGAATGATGTCCAGGTAGAAAATTTCACCTCTAGTCCTAATGGACAAGGTGAAGAATTGACAGGAGCGGCGGCTCTGAAGATCCTTGATGGAACTCAGCTGGTAATTAAGAGGAATCCAGATACTGCTGCGATTGAATTGAATGTCCCGACTGTAAAAGTTGTTAACAGCAAAAAGGCTAACTGGTTTATCCCAGATATATCGCAGGATCTAATAAATACACGAGTTCCTAATGCGCCTAGCAATCAGTCTTGAAATAGAACTGCATAGTCTATTTTTGAATGATTGTTCTGAATTTAAATAGGGTGACAGCCAAAATCAGAGAAGAACAGGACAAACACTGGTGAAACATCTCTCTGATCTTGGCTCTTTTTTTTTGAATTTATCTATCCTCAATTTTAGGCTTGTTTTATTTTGATATCTGCATTAAAATTAATTTTGGAAAAAATGTACAATCACAACAGGCATATTTCAGTAGCGCAACTATTGTGCTGGGTGCAAGTCATCTGGAAAGAGATTTTCTACTACCTTCGCATTTTTTTGATCGGAGCCGCTTTGGGGATAAGGGTGTTATTGATGCAGTTAAAATTGAAACCTACAGAAGAAGAAAAAGATAAAAAAAAGCCAGGACGACTGAATCCGTCTAGAATCCGAGATCACTTGGCAAATGAGCGTACCTACCTCGCTTGGATGCGGACAGGAATCGCTCTTTTAGGTTTTGGTGTCGTCATTGTGCGTCTGCGTGCCTTCCATGTACCTTTAGTACCCCGTCCTGGCAACGGCTGGAAGTTAGGTTTAGTCTTCTCGCTGGTGGGTTTAATCACGGTGTGGCTGTCAACAGTACATTATTTTGCTGTCCGTCGTGATATCGAAGAAGATACTTACGAACCAACAGACCGATGGGTGTTGCTGTTCAGTCTCGCTGTGATGATTCTCGGAACTGGGGTAATCTATTTTGTTTTTACAACTTCTTTAGATCCAATGAGTCCAGTTATCCCTGAGTAATAGTATTTTTAAAACCGCACTTTGTATAACTCGAATAATTCCCCTGATTTATGCGTTACGACTTTAGCACCAGCGGCCTTAATCGTTTTTTCCCACTTAGCCAAAGGCTCTAAAAACACCTCAGCCCCTAAATAGGTTTCTAGAACTGCCCAATCTTCTGCTAGAGGCTGTTCTGGATTGAGAACGTCAAACACAAAATGTCCACCTGGTTTTAACACCCGCTTCACTTCTAGTAGTACGGCATCCCAATATTCGAGGGGAAAATAGCAGCTAAATCCGGTGGCGATCGCTAAATCAAATTGCTCTGATGGATAATTTAACTGATGAGCTGCTCCCAACTCAACCCCTTTGAACAGCTTAGAATTCAACTGCGGCCCGCGAGAATTCAGGGTATCGCGTGCCACATTACTGATTTCTTGCCCATGAAAAAACGCTTGCCAATCCCGCCAAGGATAGATTAAAAAGCTGATCCCACAGCCAATATCTATACAGTGTTGATTTTTTTGAGGTTTAGCAATTTCCCAAAAAGGGGAAGCAATTCTTCCTGAGAAACTCCCAGCAATCCACTCGCTAAATATCGGCATCGCCTGTACTTCTGCTGGGAGTTCAAAGGTTTCACGTTGATATTCTCGGTTAAAGCGATAGGCTATTTGGGCTAATCTTTCGTCCCAGTTGGTTGATTTGGGTGAACTAAAGAGATTTTGAAACTGAGAATCGGACTTTTTAGACATTTAGGTTTTTGCTACTCTTTCTAAGAATTGTAGTCAAATTTGCCAAGCGATCGCTTACAGCGGGTGGGTGCGCCATCGTACCTCCATTCAATCTCCTGCTATTTGTTCAAAGTCATGAGTATTAATGACTAATGACTAATAGACCTCTTGCAAAAATCCTTAAATCACCCCTCCCCAACCCTCCCCTTATAAAGGGGAGGGGGCAAGATTTTAAGTTTCCCCCCTTTATAAGGTGGGATTGATTAAGGGGGATCTATTCGACTTATGTAAGAGGTCTAATGACCAATGACAAATGACCAATGACAAATGACAAATGACTAATGACTCCTACTCAACTTTTTCATACCAGATACCTACTTTCTCAAAAGCACCATAAGCAAGCTTCAGAAAATTCACTATTCTCTGTTTTCCAATTATCCCAAATTCTTTATATTCTCTAGCCTCTGCAAAAGTCAGGCGATTTTGGTCAATTATGTTTCTTTCTCTGTATGCTAACTTCGGAAAATCTATAACTTTTATCTGATATTTATTTACTATGTTCTGATAGTTGGAGTCTGACTCTAGATGCTCCCAATCATCACACAGCCCTAAATTCCTCACCAGAATATGAGGGATTTTATCACCGTAAGTATTCACTGACTGAGCAAACAGGTTGATGCTGTCGTATCCTCCTGTCGATACAAACCATTTGCAAAACAGAACTCCCTGCGAACTTCCTAATTCAAGTAATTGATTAGATTCAATCCACCCTTGTACTGCTCTATGCGATTGTGCAGATAAATTCACAATTACTGGCTTCTCTATTGCCCACTCAAATATTCTATCTGCCTTATTTGCCTGTCGTTCATTCTCACTAAACACTGCATATTTACATATCTCCTTATATACCCCTGCGACATCTGGATTCGATCTATCTGTCTCCACTGGTACAAATGGGATTCTCTTATCCAGACAATACTGAATCATTGTCCTGGCAAAGAGAGACTTTCCTACTCCGCCTTTTTCACCATCCACAAAATGAATCGTCGGCATTACAGCCACCTCTAATAGTTATTAAAGTCTGATATATCTTTCCCAAACTAAGAACTTTTTGGCCATTGCCCCCAAGTATTTTGGTGGTTTTATGAGAAAGTATAGCCGTGATTTGGATATATTCCAACAGTCTCATTTTACACAGGCGAAGTCCGTCTGCGCGGACTAAAACAAAACAAGGGGCTTAAGCCCCTTGTTATAACCTGCAAAAGCAAGTTTTGTTTGTTTAGAAGTGGTTTCTAAGTGCCCTTTTAGCTGCAATATTAGCCTAAATCGAAAAGCAAGATTTCGCCGCCGATATTGGTGCTAATTTCTAGCTGTTCTTCGCCGTTGATTTGTACACCATCACCGGCTCTGAGTTCTTCACCATTTAGGTTAACTATGCCTTTGGCTACTTGTAACCAGGCATAGCGATCGCTTTTGACTTGATAATTAACAACATCACCATCCTCTAAAACAGATGTGTATAAATCAACATCTTGGTGAATTGTCACAGCACCATCGCGCCCATCCCTAGCAGCAATTAAGCGGAGTTTACCGCGCTTTTCTTCGATAGGAAAAGCTTTTTGTTCATATCTTGGCGTTATTCCTTCTCGATCGGGAAGAATCCAGATTTGTAGTAAATGGAGTGGTTCAGTTGGTGAGGGATTAAATTCACTGTGGCTGATTCCAGTTCCAGCGCTCATAATTTGGGCATCACCGGGGCGAATTACCGAGCCAGTACCCAAGCTGTCTTTATGCTCTACAGCACCTTCTAAGACATAAGTGAGGATTTCCATGTCACGATGACTGTGGGTAGGGAATCCAGCACCAGGGGCGATGCGATCGTCGTTAATTACGCGCAGAGAGCGAAATCCCATGCGGTTGGGATCGTAAAAACTACCGAAGGAAAATGTGTGATAGCTATCGAGCCAGCCCATTTTTGCATGACCACGGGCATTGCGATCGTGAATTAAGTGGGTAATTGTATTTTGAGACATAGATTTACCTCGCTGTTAATTAGTTGGTAAGCTTAAAAAAACCAAATCTTGTTGTTAGCGATCGCTAATCAAATATGGTTAAGTAAATGTGTAGCGCTTTATCGAATATAATTTTTAGTTTTGAACTTTTCTTACCTAGTTTTGAACTATTTAAATAGTAAAGCATATACATATAAAAAGAAAAGTACGCACTTAAAAGTGACGTACTTACCAAAAAGATACTATTAGATTTGAAAAAGCGGATTCTCAAAAGTGCTTATCTAAAAGCAGGAACTTTTTGAGGTTGAGTAGCACCCGCTTTGCCATTTTCTCCTTTGATTTCTGCTATTTGCAAATGAGCTTCTAAGAACCAGAGTCGTTTGTCAATGGTGCGAGAAATTTCGGTGTAAAGGTCAGCAGTATCGAGGTCGCCTAATTCATCAGTTTTATCGATCGCTTCCCGGAGATGTTTACCATAGGATGCATAACGATCTGACAAGGCTGTTACATGGTCTTTACCATCCAAAATATCTAAGGGATATTCTGGCAAAATTGAATTACTAGCTGCGGCGCGGGCTGTTCCAAAAGCGTATCCGCCTAAAGCTGTAACGCGTTCAGCGACCATATCGATGTATCCTTCTAATTCCCCAGCAAGTTCATCAAATAATAGGTGTAGCTGGTAAAAGTCAGTTCCTTTAACGTTCCAGTGCGCTTGCTTTGCTTGGGTTTTCAAATCCGAAGTAGCTGCCAAGGTTTGGTTGAGAAGTACCACGATTTGCACTCGCGCTTCGGCGGGAATATCAATACGGGTAGGGTACAAACGTGATGCAATGGTGTTGTCGCTCATGATTCTACGTTGTTAATGCCTTTTACATCTAACTCTACAGAATTGTTTGGCTTGGCGAAACTCTCTGACGACCGATTGAATTAATGCCTGAATATGTTAAACTTTATGACTATTAGTCAAATACGGTGGTTTTTTATAGTATTAAAAGTACCACCAAAAAGGCGATCGCGAATTACGTCATTGTACAAAAAGTCATGGGGAAAACCCAATTCAATTTGACTGATTTCATCTAACCGTTGCAGATGTTCTGGCGAAAGTGTGACTTCTATTGAAGCTAAGTTATCTTGAAACTGCGTTAATTTACGTGCGCCAATAATCGGAATAATCACACCACTTTGAGCGCGTAACCAAGCTAATGCTACCTGTGAAGGTGTATGACCAATTTCTGCCGCAACTTGACTAACAACTTCAGCGATCGCTAAATTCTTTTCAGAAATCCCTCCGCCTAAAGTTTCGAGTCGCCCTTGTTCAGCGCCTCCTTGAGAAGACCGATTATATTTACCTGTCAACACACCACCACCCAAGGGCGACCACGGTGTTACTGCTAAATCGAAGGCTTTAGCTAGCGGTAGCAAATCCCGTTCTGGTGTTCGCTGAATCAAACTATACTCAATTTGCAAAGCGACAAACTGCGTCCATCCTTGATAATGGGCGATGGTATTTGCTTGGGAAACGATCCAAGCGGGTGTGTCAGAAATGCCGATGTAAAGTACTTTACCTTGACGCACTACATCATCAAGCGATCGCAAGACTTCTTCAATTGGTGTTGTGAAATCCCAAGCGTGCAACCAGAATAAATCAATGTAATCGGTATTCAGCCGTTTCAGACTACCTTCCAAAGACTGAATTAAATTCTTGCGATGGTTTCCACTGGCGTTAGGGTCACCCTTTTGATCGTTCATCCGCAAGGGAAAGGAATATTTTGTCGCAACTACAAAGCGTTCGCGTTCTTTAGCAATCAACTCGCCGACAATTTTTTCACTGCTACCATCGGTATAACCGTTGGCGGTGTCAATGAAATTTCCCCCTGCTTCTGCATAGCTATCGAAGATTTTCCGACTTTCGTCAACAGATGCACCCCAACCCCAATCTTCACCAAAGGTCATGGTTCCCAAGGAGAGTTCAGAGACTCTTAACCCGCTTTTGCCCAAGAGTTTGTATCTCATGAATATTTTCTCATTAATGAAAAAACTATGGCATTTACCATTCCAAGGGCATGATAACTGGAAACTGGGAGTGATGTTTGACTTAATGCATCGACCTGCAATGTTAATACATCGACCTGCCTTGTTGCTGAAGTTGTAAGTACTAATTGGCAAGATGATTATGCAAGAAAGGTAGAAGAATACGCTTTTCTTAACATCCCAGAATATTGGATTGTGGACTTTCTTGGCTTGGGTGGTTTGCAGTTTATCGGCAATCCTAAACAACCAACATTTACGATTTGTCAGTTAGTTAATGGTGTGTACCAGCAACGACAATATCGCTTAGGAGATACTATTTCTTCTGGTGTCTTGCCAAATTTACAACTAAAGCTAGACGACATTATGCATATTTAAACTGGAGACTGGTTCGGTGAGGCAAGAGCGATCGCTATGGTTTTCTAAGCTAGAATACCAAAGTTGTGTTTTAGATATAGCAGTTGCCAGGTAGATTAGGACATAATGACAAGCGTAAATCTCAGGAATAGCAAGGTTTTTACCTCCTGCCTCCTGCCTCACTTCTCTACGAGAGGCTGCGCCAACGACTACGCTCAGTGACCACCTGCCACCTGCCTCCTGCTATACATCCGATAATTCAATTGTTAAAGAGCCATTATTTTTATGAATTACTTCGTAATCTACGACGGGAATTGTAATCTCTGCGTTACCCTGGTGCAATTGCTAGAAACTTTAGACCAAGGAAAGCTGTTTCGCTACAGTCCCATGCAAGATGAGCAGACAATTTTACAGTGGGGAATTTCAGCCCAAGATTGCGAACAGGGAATGATTTTAATTGATGGCAATGCCCCTCAAAGACGTTGGCAAGGCAGTAATGCAGCAGAAGAAATTGGGCGGTTATTGCCAGCAGGAAGTATATTTGTAGACGCTTATCGAGCATTACCGGGGATGAAATGGGCAGGCGATCGCTTTTACGAGCAAATCCGCGATAACCGCTACGCAATCTTTGGTAAACGTTCTAATACATATCAATCATCGTACTGTGTAGATGGTAGCTGCAAGCCAACTTAAGCTCAAATGCTTGCCCCACATACGCTTTACCCCACCCCAACCCCTCCCCTTGGCAAGGGGAGGGGCGGTTTTGGCTTTAGACAAAACCGGGGTGGGGTGACGCGGATAGTGATGGTAAACGAGTGGATTTAATATCAGGTGATTATAGAGCTTTCACGTGAAGTTGACACCAATGCTTCTGCCCCCTGCCTCCTGCCTTCTGCCCCTTTGGTCATTAGACAGAGTTTATTTTAGTCAAAAATCCCCCTCCAGATGCTAGCAAAATGTCTGCTAGACCAACCATTATGCTATCTGGCGTCTTTGTAAACATTGTGCAATCAATGACATTTGCGATCGCGCCATACCATAATTTGGCACAACAAAGAATCTGACGGGAGGATACTGCGTGAAAATTGGTGCTCAATACTTAGGTAACGGAGAGTGTGAATTTACAGTTTGGTCTCCGCTATTAGATAGCGTCACGGTAAAAATTTTGACGCCAGAACAGCAGTTAATTCCCCTCAAGCCTCAATCTGAGGGATACTGGCACACGAAAGTCAACGATGTGTATCCGGGTACGCTTTATCGGTATGTCTTGAATGGCCAAGACAACTTTGCCGATCCGGCGTCGCAGTATCAACCGGAAGGGGTACATGGGCCGTCGCAAATTGTCGATCATGACTTTGAGTGGACTGATGAAGGATGGGCGGGCATTCCTGTAGAGTCGATGATTTTCTATGAAGTTCACGTTGGGACATTCACGCCGGAAGGAAGTTTCACCGCCATTATTCCCCGTTTACCAGAACTGAGAGAACTGGGAATTAACGCCATTGAAATCATGCCGATCTCCCAGGTTCCGGGAGACACTCATATTGAAGCATCTCTGGCATACCGCAACTGGGGCTATGATGGCGTTTATCCTTATGCTGTCCAAAATTCCTATGGTAGTCCAGCCGAACTCAAGCAACTGGTAAATGCTTGCCATCAAAATAATATCGCCGTTGTGCTGGATGTGGTGTATAACCACTTTGGGCCGGAAGGCAATTATATGAGTCAGTTCGCGCCCTACTTTACTAAAACCTATAAAACGCCGTGGGGCGAAGCAATGAATTTCGATGATGCCCATAGTCAGGGTGTGCGAAATTATTTTATCGAAAATGCGCTTTACTGGTTGGGCGAATTCCACATTGATGCATTGCGGCTGGATGCTATTCAAGCAATTTATGACTTGGGAGCCAAGCATTTTTTATGGGAATTGGCGGAAGCAGTTCATCATTTCTCACAACAAGGACAAAGATGGAAACGCCATTTGATAGCCGAAAGTGACTTGAATAATCCGCGAATAATTCGTCCAGCAGAATTGGGTGGATATGGACTCGATGCTCAGTGGAGTGATGATTTTCACCACGCATTGCATACACTGTTGACAGGCGATCGCCAAGGATATTATCAAGATTTTGGGAAATGTGCCGATCTAGCAAAAGCTTATAGCGATACTTTTGTCTACGATTGGAAATACTCGCCCGATCGCAAACGATTTCATGGCTTATCTTGCCGCGATCGCCCTTTGTCACAGTTTACAGT
This sequence comes from Nostoc sp. DedQUE07, assembly GCF_034530975.2. NCBI lineage: Bacteria > Bacillati > Cyanobacteriota > Cyanophyceae > Nostocales > Nostocaceae > Nostoc > Nostoc sp. DedQUE07. The sequence continues at coordinate 77,985 of NZ_JAVRCC020000014.1, forward strand.
CTGTATTCAGAATCACGATCAAATCGGCAATCAAATGAAAGGAGAACGCCTCGGCCAGAAAATCTCTTTTGAGGGATTGAAATTAGGTGCTGGGGCTGTGCTGCTATCGCCCAACTTACCCCTGTTGTTCATGGGAGAGGAATACGGCGAAACTGCACCCTTTATTTACTTTGTCAGTCACTCCGATCCAGATTTAATTCAAGCAGTTCGAGCCGGACGCAAACAAGAGTTTGAAGCATTTCACTTCGCAGACGATCCCCCAGATCCAGAATCATCAGAAACTTTCCTCAAGTCTAAACTTAATTGGGAATTACGCAATCAAGGAAATCACAAAGTTCTCTGGGATTGGTATCGTCAGTTAATTAATTTACGGAAGACACATCCAGCACTTCTCAACCAAGACCGCAATTTCATCGAAGCAACTAGCGATGAAGAGAAAGAGATAGTCATCGTGCGGCGTTGGTGCGAATCGAGTGAAATAATATTTGTGATGAATTTCAATTCGTCGGCAGTGACAGTAACTTTGCCGTTTGAGCAAAATGCTAATAAATTGTTAGACTCTGCTGATACCTCATGGTCTGGGCATGGTTCTGAAGCTGCTGAACATCTGTCTGCGGGTCAAGAAGTGAAATTGCAACCTACTAGTTTAGTACTCTATGAAAAAGGATGAGGGAGATAGTTAGAACTTAAAGTTTCAGTCTTATAACCTCAAGGTTCGAGCAAAAAGGCTTAATGTTTGAGCATAAAGGCTTAAGGTTCGAGCAAAAAGGCTTAAGGTTCGAGCATAAAGGCTTAATGTTTGAGCATAAAGGCTTAAGGTTCGAGCATAAAGGCTTAAGGTTCGAGCATAAAGGCTTAAGGTTCGAGCATAAAGGCTTAATGTTTGAGCATAAAGGCTTAATGTTCGAGCTAAAAGGTTGTTTGAATAATGGTTGGCTGCGATCTTAGGCACTTATCGATCTCCCCTAACCCCCCTTAAAATTTACCCCACCCTAACCCTCCCCTTGTAAAGGGGAGGGAACTAGATTAGATTTCTTGTTTCCCCCCTTTACAAGGGGGGATTAAGGGGGGTAACACCTTTTTGCTGCCGAGAAGAGGATTTTTCAAACATCCTCTAAAAGGTTCAGCGTTTAACCTCAAAACCTCATCTTCCTTATCCCCCTTACTCCCCACTCCTACTAAAAAAATATGCGAATTCCCACCGCCACTTATCGAATTCAGTTTACACCTCAGTTTGGCTTTGACAACGCCAAAGCGATCGCAGCTTATCTAGCAGACTTAGGTGTTTCCGATTTATATGCTTCCCCCATTTTCAAAGCCAGATCCGGGAGTACGCACGGCTACGATATAGTAGATGCGACTCAACTTAACCCAGAACTGGGAACTAATGAGTCCTTTGATGCATTAGTTGCTGAAGTTCAATCCCTTGGTATGGGCTGGTTACAAGATATTGTGCCCAACCACATGGCCTATAGCAGCGAAAACGATTACTTGATGGACGTATTGGAACACGGCCCAGATTCCAGCTATACCGACTACTTCGATCTTTCTTGGAATGCTCCCTTTGGCGATCGCCAAGAGCGAATTCTCGCTCCTCTGCTGGGAGATTTCTATGGTACATCCCTGGAAAACGGACACATTCAACTGCAATACGAACAAAACGGTTTAACCGTCAACTATTACAGCTTAAAACTGCCACTGCGGCTAGAATCTTATACAAAATTTATCAGCCATAATTTAGGTAAACTCACGCGCACACTGGGACGCAATCATCCCGATTTTATTAAACTATTGGGGATTCTCTACATTCTCAAAAGTGTGCCCTCAGAAGTTGCCGGAAAACAGCGACAAGACCAAATCGCATTTATTAAAGGATTGCTTTGGGAACTCTACACCACAAATGATACCATCCGCGAGTTTATTGACGAAAATCTCCAAACATTCAACGGAGAACCCGGTAATTCAGAAAGCTTTAACCTCCTAGATGAATTACTGAACGACCAGTTTTACCGCCTCGCCTTCTGGAAAGTTGGCGCGGAGGAAATGAATTACCGTCGTTTCTTTACTGTCAATGAACTGATTTCCGTTAAGGTTGAAGAAGTGCGGGTTTTTAATAATACCCACAGCCTAATTCAGAAACTAGTTGAAGAAGGCAAATTTACTGGTTTACGGATTGACCATATTGATGGACTTTATAACCCAATCCAGTATCTCGAAAGACTGCAAGAAAAGATGGGAGATGTTTATATCACCGTCGAGAAGATTTTAGAACTCACCGAAGAGTTGCCGGAAAACTGGGAAATAGAAGGTACGTCTGGATATGACTTTTTAAATTATGTAAATGGCGTATTTTGTCAAACGGAAAATGAATCAGCCTTCGATAAAATTTACCAAAACTTTATCAGTTCCAGAGCAGATTATGCATCGGTAGTAAAAGATAAAAAGCACCTGATTTTAGAAAAGAATTTAGCAGGCGATATTGACAATCTGGCTCTTTTGTTAAAGAACGTTTCCAGCAAATATCGCTATGGCAATGATTTTACACTGAATGGATTAAAAAGAGCGATCGCCGAAGTTTTGACACTGTTCCCAATTTACCGCACCTACATTACGCCCGATGGAATTGGAGAAAGCGATCGCGCTACCATTCAAGAAGTAATTCGCCAAGCCAAAGAACAAGTGCCCCTGTTGCAGAACGAACTGAATTTTATTGAAAAGTTAATGCTGCTAGAGTTTGATAATTCTCTGACTCAAACAGAACGCGAACAGTGGATATATTTTGTCTTGCGAATGCAGCAATACAGCGGCCCGCTAATGGCAAAAGGCGTAGAAGACACCACATTATATGTTTACAATCGGTTGCTGTCGCTGAATGAAGTCGGCGGAAATCCCGGACATTTTGGCATCGAATTAGCCAAATTTCATGCCTTTAACAAACAGCACCAAGCAACCTGGCCTCACACAATGAACACCACCGCCACCCACGACACCAAACGCGGCGAAGATGTGCGAGCCAGGTTGAATGTTCTCTCAGAAATCCCTAATGAATGGGATCAGCAGGTAAATACCTGGAGTGCGATTAATCGAGGACATCGGAGCGATCGCCACGGGTTTGCGATGCCCGATCGCAATGACGAGTATTTTCTCTATCAAACCCTAGTAGGGGCGTTTCCCTTTGCCGAACACGAACATGCCTCCTTCGTGGAACGGGTGAAAGACTATATAATAAAAGCAATACGAGAAGCCAAGGTGCATACAGCCTGGTTACGACCTGATAGCGAGTATGAAGAAGCTTGTACCTCCTTCATAGAGAAAGTACTCGATCCTGCTATATCCGGGGAATTTCTAGAAGCCTTTCGTCCCTTTCAACAGCAAATTGCAGAGTATGGGATATTCAATTCCCTTTCCCAAACTTTACTGAAGATTACCGCACCTGGCGTACCCGATTTATACCAGGGAACGGAACTTTGGGAACTGAGTTTAGTCGATCCAGATAATCGCCGTCCCGTGGATTTTGAACAGCGACGTACTTACTTAAGCGCCATCCGCGAACAGGTAAAAACAGACATTTTGGGACTAATTCAGGAGTTACTAAACGACAAAACAGACGGCAGAATTAAACTGTTTTTAACGGCTCAATTACTCCAAGCCAGAACAAACTATGTCTCATTATTCCAGGACGGCGATTATTTACCGTTAGAAGTTCAGGGAACCTACGCCAATCATATTATCGCCTTTGCACGGCGGGAGGGGAATCAAACAGCGATCGCGATCGCGCCCCGCTTTTTAACCAGCCTCATCCAGCCAGGAGACAATCCTTTAGGCGAGTCAGTTTGGCAAGATACGCACCTGCAACTACCCCCTGGAACTTCCCCCACTTGGAAAAACGTCCTAACTCAGCAACCCTTACAAACTACAGAAACCCTATCAATCGCAACAGCCCTTACCCATTTCCCAGTTGCCCTGTTAATTAGCACTGCCGAGTAAAAACAAAAATCTTGTCCCACGCAGAGAGAACCCTGTAAAACCTCAGCGTTCCTCTGCGTTTCCCTTGGCGTTCCTTTGCGTTAAAAAAACAATTCTGTAATTATGACCCCAACACTTACCACAGCGCAGATTGAAGCTGTGCGCCTCCACATCAAAAAAACGTGGAAAACTTTAACGCGATCGCACGAACACTTATTACAATCTGCCAAGGATACCAAACTAGACCATAAAAGAGAAACTCCCTGGATTGTCTACATTTCCCCTTCAGAAGATTGTCCCAACATTCAGACTGTGTTGGAGCGATCGCTATCTCCAAAAGATATGCAACAGCTAGAAATTCGCACTTTGCCAGCAGAAGCAGAAGCAATTAAAGAGCATGGGTTACTATACCTACCAGGGCCTTATGTCGTACCAGGTGGTCGCTTCAACGAAATGTATGGCTGGGACAGCTACTTTATATTGCTAGGACTTTTGCACGATGGAGAATTGGAGCTAGCACAAAGCCAAGTCGATCAATTGTTGTACCAAGTACAACATTACGGCATTATTCTCAACGCCAACCGGACTTATATGCTGTCGCGATCGCAGCCCCCTGTCCTGAGTATGATGGTCTTGGCGTTATTCCAGCACACCCAAGATGAAGAGTGGTTAAAAGCAACCGTACCTCTGTTAGAGCAATTTTATTATTACTGGGTAGTACCGCCCCACCTGAATGCTGCAACCGGCTTATCCAGATTTTATGCCTTTGGGGAAGGGCCAGCGCCAGAAGTTTTGTTTTCCGAGCGAGATGAAGAGGGAAAAAGCCACTACGATCGCGTCAAGGAATATTACCAAACCTTTGAGGTTGAAGATTACGATGTCAATCTTTACTACGATCGCGAAAATGACAAACTGACCAATCTATTTTACAAAAGCGATCGCACCATGCGCGAGTCTGGTTTTGATATCACCAACCGATTTGGCCCCTTCAGCGCTGATATTCTCCACTACGCTCCTGTGTGCCTCAATAGTTTCTTGTATCAGGTGGAACAAGACATGGCGCAAATTAAGCATATTCTGGGGAACGAACAATTGGAACAAAAATGGAGCAATCGCGCAGATATCCGCCGCGATCGGATCGATCAATTTCTCTGGGATGAAGAACAAGGATTATATTTCGACTATCATTTCCAGAATGGAAAACGCCGCCGCTACGAATTTGCTACCACGTTCTATCCTCTCTGGCTGGGAATTGCTTCTCCAACTCAAGCCAAACGCGTCGTAGAAAATCTCTCTTTGTTTGAAGCCCCAGGCGGAATTTTTACCAGTACTCGTGTCACCGGCAATCAGTGGGATGCTCCCCTTGGCTGGGCACCATTGACATTAGTTGCAGTCCTTGGACTTCACCGCTATGGGTATCATACAGAAGGCGATCGCATTGCCAACAAATTTTTAGCTATGGCAGTTAAAGAATTCGAGCGTCACAATACTTTAGTTGAGAAATATGATGTTGAACGCTGTTCTGCCAATGTTTCTGAAGAAATCTGCTTTGGGTATAGTTCTAACGAAGTTGGTTTCGGCTGGACAAATGGAGCGATTCTGGAACTCTTAGCAATCGGCGATCGAAAAGTTTAAAGTCAGAATTCAGGAATCATGAATCAGAATTTAGAATATAGAAGGAATCTAGTATGATTGGCATATTTATTCATTCAATATTCTCCTGACTCCTGAATTCTGAATTCTGACTCCTAAGGAATAATCACAATGGTTCAATCAGCTTCAAAAGTTCTAACCGTTGATGAATTTATTAGCCATTACGGTGAGTGCGATCGCTATGAACTAATTGATGGTGAATTAATCGAGATGGAACCAACCGGGCCACACGAGCAAGTATCTGCATTGATTGGGCGAAAGCTGAATGTAGAAATCGATCGTCAGGATCTAAGCTACTTTATTCCCCATCGCTGTCTAATCAAACTCTTAGGAACAGAAACAGCTTTTCGTCCCGATGTGATTGTGTTAGACCAAACTCAATTAATTAATGAACCATTATGGCAACAACAACCTGTAATTACATCAGGAAACTCAATAAAACTGATTGCTGAAGTTGTCAGCACAAACTGGCAAAACGATTATGCCCGTAAAGCCGAAGACTACGCCCTGTTAGGAATTCCTGAATATTGGATTGTTGATTATTTAGGTATCGGTGGCAGAGAATATATTGGTAAACCCAAACAGCCAACGGTGACAATTTGCAACCTAAGAGAGGATGAGTATCAAAAACAATTATTTCAAAACAACGATCGACTTATCTCCTTAATCTTTCCCAACTTGCAACTAACGGCACAACAAATATTTTCGGCTGGACAATCTGTTATTAAGTAGTTTATGTCAAGCGCAACGCAACTCTAGCAATCCTATTTGATTGCTTCTCCACCGAGAAAATCAGACCTCCGACTTATTGAAGAAGTCGGGGATCTTTTTGTTCATAAATATTTTTCACATACCGGATCGGCATCTACCAATTATCATCTCTATCTTCGTCGTAAGGCTCACCTGTAAAAGGTTGTACGCCAACAGCAGGATAAGCATCATCCGTAGGGCCAAAAATCCGCATTGCAGCTTCAGAAATATACTGGGTTATGTTCGCAATGATTTTGGAAATATCCATAATATTGGACTCCTTCTTTTTGAGTCGCTTTAATAGTGATGCTTATACTCTAATCCTAATACTCAAGCCTTGCTCATATTCTCAATATATTGAGAATATATGCAATGTTTATTCAGATAACTTTGCAATACTTTAGCTTGTCAAAAAGTCAAATTTTTCTCTTCGATTCTAATTGTAACATAGTTGTTTCTTTCAACCCATTTGGAAAAAGAGCGAAGCAAAACAAACTTTCTCTGACAGGATATTATTTCCCTTGATTAGCCGCCCGATTTAATTAACATTATTGCTAGCCATTACTATTAAAAAATATTAATTATTTGATGAAATTAGTATTAAGCTACCGATAAATCTACTGTTCTACGGCAATCTCAGACAATATACTTGCAGGGAGTTGACATTATTTATGGTAAATATTACCATAAATAAAAGAAGCATCTTGTAAGGAAGCTCTTGCATGACCACTTTGCCAGATTTGGACTATGTATATAAACAGCAAAGCCAGCAGAACCCGGAACTTAACCTTTCTGCCGATGACTACAGCTTGCTGACCGACCTTTACCAGTTGACGATGGCAGCTTGTTACACAGGCGAAGGTATAGAAAAACGACGGGCAAGCTTTGAATTGTCTGTCAGACGGTTGCCAGAGGGTTTTGGTTATTTAATTGCGATGGGGCTGACGCAGGCATTGGAATATTTAGCCAAAATCCGCTTTAGTTTGGCGCAAATTGCAGCATTACAGGCAACGGGAATTTTTGCTCACGCAGGCGATCGCTTTTGGTCACTTTTAGCTGAGGGAAAGTTCACGGGTGATGTTTGGGCTGTACCAGAAGGGACAGCGGTGTTTGCCAATCAACCACTGTTGCGGGTGGAAGCACCCCTTTGGCAAGCGCAACTAGTAGAAACTTACCTGCTGAATACGATTAATTACCAGACTTTGATTGCCACAAAAGCAGCCCGGTTGCGGGATGTAGCAGGGGAATCAGCAACACTTTTAGAATTTGGCACCAGACGAGCATTTAGTCCCCAAGGGTCTTTATGGGCAGCACGGGCGGCGTTGGCAGGTGGGTTAGATTCCACTTCCAATGTGTTAGCAGCGCTACAACTGGGACAACAGCCAAGTGGTACGATGGCACACGCCTTAGTGATGGCATTGTCAGCAATAGAAGGCACTGAAGAACAAGCTTTTAGTGCATTTCATCGCTATTTTCCGGGTGCGCCATTACTAATTGATACTTACGATACCATTGCTGCTGCCCAGCGCTTGGCCGAAAAAGTAAATTCCGGGGAAATGCAATTAACAGGAGTGAGATTAGACTCAGGAGATTTAGTTACCTTATCAAAACAGGTGCGATCGCTCCTTCCCGGTGTGCCAATTTTTGCTAGTGGTGATTTGGATGAGTGGGAAATTGCCAGATTAAAAGCTGCTGGAGCGCAAATTGATGGTTACGGACTGGGAACGCGACTAGTTACAGGTTCGCCTGTCAATGGAGTTTATAAACTTGTAGACATTGATGGCATCCCAGTCATGAAGCAATCGAGTAGTAAAGTTACTTATCCAGGACGCAAGCAGATTTTTCGCTCGTTTACGGGAGGTAAGGTAAAAGCAGACAGGTTGGGACTCTTAGATGAAATTGCTTTGGATGAAGAACCTTTGTTGCAGTTGGTAGTGCAAGAAGGTGAACGGATACAGCCTTTGGAGTCGTTGGCAACAATTCGTCAGCGTACCGTCGCCTCAGTTGCGAGTTTGCCACAACAAACACGGCGTTTGGATCGTCCTGTGGCTGTAGAAGTGGAGATTTCTGAGGGGTTACGGGTGTTGACTGAAGAAACTAACAAACGAACCGCAGAGGCACAAAGAACACAGAGGTAAGAAGTACTCTTTCAGTCTGTCTTAATTACGAACTACGAATTACGAATTACTAATTACTATGAGAGTTGCTTTGTTTGGAACTAGTGCCGATCCGCCAACTGCTGGACATCAAGAAATTCTAAGTTGGTTGTCTGAGCGTTATGATTGGGTAGCGGTTTGGGCAGCAGATAATCCATTTAAGTCTCATCAAACACCCTTAGAACATCGGGCGGCAATGCTGCAACTGTTGATTGCAAATATAGACGCGCCACGGCACAATATTGCTTTGGAACAAGAATTGAGTAGTTTCAGAACGCTGGAAACAGTGGAAAAAGCCAAGCTTACTTGGGGTAAAGACGCTGAATTGACATTGATCGTTGGTTCAGATTTACTGAGTCAGCTACCACGTTGGTATCGCATTGAAGATTTGTTACAGGAAGTGCAACTACTGATTGTACCGCGACCCGGATATGCAATAGATGAATCTAGTTCAGAGGTAGTGCAAAACCTGGGAGGGAAAATTGCGATCGCTAGTCTGACTGGTCTAGATGTTTCCTCAACAGCCTACCGCGAACATAGAGATCCCCAAGCCCTCACAGCCCCTGTAGTTGCCTATATTAATCGAGAGCATTTGTACGAATGCCAGGACGTTCACCAAAAAAGATACCAACTCCGTTAAACCAACAACCTTTGGCCGATTTCAAGGTTGGTGTTGATAATGTAATTTTTTCTGTAGATACTGTACAAAATCGGCTGTTAGTTCTACTAGTAATGCGGCAGCAAGAACCATTTTTAAATCATTGGAGTCTTCCCGGTACTTTGGTACGTCCAGGAGAGTCTTTAGAAGATGCCGCTTATCGCATTATGGCGGAGAAAATTAAGGTCAATAATCTCTATTTAGAACAACTCTATACATTTGGCGGGCCAAATCGCGATCCACGGGAAGCAACTGATAGTTATGGTGTGCGTTATTTATCAGTTAGTTACTTTGCCCTAGTGCGATTTGAAGAAGCCGAATTGATTGCCGATCGCATGACTGGCATCGCTTGGTATCCGGTCAAACAAGTGCCGCAATTAGCTTTTGACCATAACGAAATTTTGGCTTATGGGCACAGGCGATTGCGAAATAAATTAGAGTATAGTCCGGTGGCTTTTGAAGTCTTGCCAGAAATGTTCACCTTGAATGATTTATATCAGTTATACGCCACAGTTTTAGGTGATAACTTTTCCGATTATTCTAATTTTAGAGCGCGTCTACTCAAGTTAGGTTTTTTATGCGATACCGGAATTAAGGTATCACGAGGTGCTGGTCGTCCAGCTAGTTTGTATAAGTTTGACGCCGAAGCTTTTGCTCCCTTAAAAGATAAACCTTTAGTGTTTATTTAACCAATCTCTACCCCAAGTCAAGAGTTAAAAGTCTGAAGTCCAGAGTAACTTATGACTCCTGACAAATGACAAATGACCAATGACCAATGACAAATAATATGAAAATTGCGATCGCTCAAATTAATCCGACAATTGGTGATTTGCTTTTAAATGCCCAAAAAATCCTGGAAGCGGCACAACGAGCCGCATCTAGCGGTGCGCGTTTGTTGCTGACACCAGAACTTTCTCTGTGTGGCTATCCACCAAGAGATTTATTATTAAATCCTAGTTTTGTGGAAGCGATGGGCATCACTTTACAAAACTTGGCTGAGGATTTACCACCAAATTTAGCTGTGTTAGTAGGAACTGTTGAATCGAATATCAAAGCAGATATTAGTGGCGGTAAAAGTTTATTTAACAGCATGGCTTTGTTAGAAAATGGCACAGTCAAGCAAGTTTTTCACAAGCGACTTTTGCCTACTTACGATGTCTTTGATGAACGCCGTTATTTTGAAGAAGGCTTGCAAGCTAATTATTTCACTCTCGATAATATCCATATTGGCGTAACTATTTGCGAAGATTTATGGAACGATGAGGAATTCTGGGGCAAACGTAGTTATGCAGTAAATCCGATTGCTGACTTAGCAATTTTGGGTGTAGATTTGATTGTAAATTTGTCTGCTTCTCCCTACACCGCTGGTAAGCAACAGTTTCGTGAAATCATGCTCAGGCATAGTGCAATACGTTTTCAACAACCAATGATTTACGCTAATCAGGTTGGCGGAAATGACGATTTAATTTTTGATGGACATAGTTTTGCCTTAAATCGTCAAGGTGAAATTATGTGTCGCGCTCGTGGTTTTGACACTGATTTAGTAGTAGTAGAATTTGACGAGGCGCAACACGATTTACAGTTGGGTTCTGTAGAACCGATGTATGAATCGGAAGATGAAGAAATTTGGCAAGCGTTGGTTTTGGGAGTGCGAGATTACGCTCGTAAGTGCCGCTTTTCTAAAGTAGTATTGGGGTTAAGTGGCGGGATTGACTCGGCAATAGTAGCTGCGATCGCCACGGCTGCACTTGGTAAAGAAAATGTCTTGGGTGTTCTCATGCCTTCCCCTTACAGTTCCGAGCATTCCATCAGTGATGCTGAAGCATTAGCCGAAAATTTGGGAATTAAAACTCATCTTTTACCAATTGGCGAGTTAATGCAAGGCTTCGCTCGCACTTTAGATGATTTGTTTGCGGGTACGGAGTTTGGACTGGCTGAAGAGAATATCCAATCTCGGATTCGCGGTAATTTATTAATGGCGATCGCTAATAAATTTGGCTATCTGCTTTTATCTACCGGTAACAAGTCAGAAATGGCAGTTGGTTACTGTACTCTCTACGGCGATATGAATGGCGGTTTAGCAGTAATTGCAGATGTACCTAAAACCCGTGTGTATTCACTTTGCCATTGGTTAAATCGCCATAATGAAATCATTCCGCAAAACGTCTTGACTAAAGCACCCAGCGCCGAACTCAAACCAGGCCAAGTCGATCGAGACTCTCTACCGCCTTACGAAATTTTGGACGATATTTTGCAACGCCTGATTCACAACCACCAATCAGCAGCACAAATTGTTGCAGCCGGTCACGATGCGGTGATTGTAAACCGAGTAATTCAAATGGTGGCGCGGGCTGAATTTAAACGGCGACAAGCACCCCCCGGTTTAAAAATTACCGATCGCGCCTTTGGAACCGGTTGGCGAATGCCAATTGCTAGTAACTGGGTTGGTATCAAAAATGCTTACCAGACTAAAACCACAGCTACACCTAACCTTAGTTTGTTGTGATGGACAAAATGCTCATCCACAAATCAAGTAATTAGTTATCAAACCTCTTCCTGTCTTGAACTTTTATTAAAGTCTGTCCTTCTCTGAGGCGAAGAGGGACAGGTTTTACATTCTTCGTTAAAAGTCGTGTGATTTATCCGTAAACGGTAATGATTTTGATTAATGGACGAGAGGGATAGCTACATTGAAGGTGAAATTGTCTAGTTAAAAGGGCGTAAATCTAGCTGTCGGAGACATTGCTCAACCTCTGAACTCGAACCATATTACCGAAAAAAATTTAATAGATGTCGCCAATAAATAGTTTTTTCTTCAGTGTAATATCTGTGAATTTTTGTGTGCTTAATCATAAATTAATAGTAAAAATTGTGACATCATCTTTTAGTCAAGAGTATAGTTTCAAACAACATCAATTTTAAAAATGATGTTTATACTTAGAAGTAAGTAAATGAAAGCAGGTGCATAATGAAACTACAAGATTTCTTGGGAAAAGATGAGAAATGGTCATTTGATGCGATCGCAGAAGATGCAGACTTGGCTCGTCAGATTCAGATATTGTTAATCGGCTTAGGTTTGCTGGAACCTCCAGCTGATGGTAAATTTGGCCCTGTTTCTGTGATATCTCTCAAAAAATTTCAAGAATTAATAAAGACTGAAGAGAGTGGTTTTTTAGGAGCAGTCACAGCCAAGAAACTAATCGAAACCAAAATAGACGATCTTCCTCAACCCCCCTTAAAACTAGGCAATGACATCGCTAGTAAGATTGTGAAATATATGTTAGCCAAAGGTTATCAAGTATTTACCAATCCCAAAGAATACAACATTGTTTATGTAGAGGGTATCAATGGAGACTGGACTCTCAACAGTGATACACCCAATCAATTTAACGATCGCCGGATTGTTATTGAAGTAGTAAATGGCGTTCCCAAAATCGTAGATCACTGGGAAGCTACTACAGAACCAGGGAAGTACTACACTTACAATCCGATGAATCCCAAAGGAGCAGCTAGGATTCAGTTTGGACAATACAAAGCTTGGGCTGTGGGTACTCACGGTACAGCCGAGCCTCATGAAGCATTAGTGCAAGTTGGAGATATAACAGTTTGTAGAGATTTCAACCAAGATTTTAAACGGACTGGCGACAAACTTGATACAGGTGATAATTTTTATGTGAATCAACACTACGGCTTTGATTTCCCCCGAAATGATATTCGCCTTGCTAGTGCAGGTTGTTTAGTGGGACGTAGCCGTGAGGGACATAGAGAGTTTATGGCAATTATTAAACAAGACCGACGTTATGTCGCTAATCGCAAATATACTTTTTACACTACCGTGATTCCTGGGGATGATTTACTGTAAAGTTTCCAGGATGAAGTAATGGTTAGTTGGTAGCATTTGTTGTTGTGATGCAACGTTTAGTAAGGTAGCACAGATGTGCTACCTTAGTTTGTCTAACTTTGTTCTTGTGGTTTCCCTATCTGTGCCGTCAATTTCTCTTTATCCTGCCTGCGTTTTTTGGCGTAAAGTTGAATAGTGACTGCCATCAAAATAATCATGGCGAAAATAGCCCAAGCAGCCATATCTGTAGGTAAATTATTCTTAAACACAGCCAACAAAACGATCGCTACTAACATAACTGTAGGCGCTTCATTTAAAGCACGTAATTGCTGACTATTCCAGCGACATTCATCTACTGCTAATTTCTTCATCAGCCGAGCGCAGTAATGATGATAGCCAATTAAAAGCGCCACAAACAGCAGTTTGATATGCAACCAACCCTCTTTTAAAACGTCCGGTTCAGTGGTTAATAAACCGATGGCCATTGCGATCGTCACAAACATTCCTGGGTTAGTGATGATAGAGTAAAGGCGCTTTTCCATAATTTGATACTGATTTTTCAGTATCGTTCGTGCTGGTTCAGGTTCAACGTTCGCTTCAACGTGATAGATAAAAAGACGTACTAAGTAGAATAAACCAGCAAACCAAACTACAAATCCGACAATATGAAAGGCTTTAAACCATGAATAAGCCATGAATCATAATTTCCTTTACTTGTAATGGTAATAACAAAGTAGTCAGGAGCCAGAATTCAGAATTCAGAATATTCCACCTGAAAAAGGATGGACTTTTAACAAGAAATAACATTTGAATTCTGCCACTCAATCTTCTATTTAGTGGGCTACAATGATGATTTTGCATCCTCTACTAATTAATTCTGACTCCTGAATTCTGACATTCATTTTTATAATATCCATTTTTGCCAAAGCTATAGCAATCCTAAATCATTCGTAAGACAAAACCAAGAACAAATGACCAATTGACTTAGGACAGTCAACACCAAAATTCTCACAAATCAAATAGGATTGCTATATATTGTCAATGAGCATCTTTACGACGCACAAAGGGTAAAAGGTCTTGCAAAATCGTCTCGTGGTAGTGTTCTTGAGGATAATGTCCGACGTTATTAAGTTTTATTAATTCGGTATTTGGTACGGAATTGGCAAAGTTTTCGGCAATGTCTATAGGTAGCCAAGGATCAATCATACCCCATTGAATCAGAATTGGTTGTTGCCATTCTTTAAAGCCAGTTTGGATTTCGGTCATGGCTGAATCAAGCTGTAAATTGCGAATACTTGCTAAGAGACTTCGACCAGACGAAGAAGCAGTTAAAAATGGTTTTCGATAAACATCTAAATCCTTATCTCCTATGCGATAACGGCTTCCGCCTTCTAGCGTTCGATCGACTAATAAGGGGTCTTGGGTCATGACTTCACCTGCTAAAGGTAAACCCATTTGTTTAATTTTCCAGGGTAATTTAGCAGCAGTTGAAATTGGTGTATTTAAAATAGCTAAATTGGCAATTTGTTCTGGATGACGCAAAGCGTATTGTAGTCCTACAGAACCTAAAAAACCTTGGACAACTAAAGAAAAATGTTCAAGTTCTAAAGCTTTGACAAATCCTTCTAAAGCTGTGATAAAAGCATCGGGAGTGTAAGCAAAATCTCGTTTTTCTGGTTTGAAAGAATTGCCGTAACCAATCCAATCTGGTGCGATCGCTCTTGTCCCCTGATTCGCCAAAGCAGGTATAATATGACGCCAACTGTAACTTTGTGAAACTAAGCCGTGTAGCAATAACACAGGCGCTAAGTCACTTCTGCCGATTGGTAAAGATTCCCGATAAAACCATTCCAGTGAATCTACATTGATTTTATGTTCTTTTATTGACACGCTATTTTCCTATATTGGGCATTTGTCATTTGTCATTTGTCATTTGTCATTTGTCATTGGTCATTTGTCATTTGTCATTTGTCATTGGAAAAGAGGAGGCAGGAGGCAGAAGTTCTAAAATGTTTGAATTTTGAATTTTGAATTTTGAATTTTGAATTTTGAATTGATTTCTCCCCTACTCCCCAGTCCCCATTCCCTGAGAAATAATCATCTCACGAATCGCATAAGCTGTAGCGGGTGCTAGTAAAACGCCGTTGCGATAGTGTCCGGTAGCTAGGAGGACGTTACTAAACCCTGGCAACTTACCAATAACTGGGGCTGGGCGACCTTCAGGGCGGGGACGTAACCCCGACCAAGTGCGGAGAATATTTGCTGTGGCTAATTCTGGACAAAATGCGATCGCTTGTTCTCTAAGAGATTTCAGCAGTTCTTGATTTGGTTGTATCTCATCGCCATTGCTGGGAAATTCCACTGTTGCGCCTATCCAATAATCTCCACCGCTCACAGGAACAATATGGACATCATTACCCGTTATCGCTGGCTGGAAATCGGGATTTCCTAATGGATGCCCCACACGCATTTGCAAGGCTTGCCCAAGTACGGGGCGGATATCAATTATCTGATTTAATTTTGCTGTTAGTGGGGTTGAACCTAATCCTGCTGCAATTACAAACCAATCAGCGGTTATTTTTCCTTCTGTAGTCTCTAGTTGATGGCAAAATTCAGGTGTTGAGGTTGGGGCATCCAAAACAGTCACACCAAATTTGAAAGTTACACCATTTTGCTGGGCAGCTTCAACTAAAGCCAATGTCAGGGCAGTTGGATCGATCTGGCGGTCTTGCAAAGAATAGACAGCGCCAGTAATTTTTTCGTTATTAATTTGAGGACAGATATTCTGGAGTTTAGCCGTGTCCCAAATTTCTAAATTCCAGCCTTGAGAGTGGCGAATTTCTACTAACTTTTCCCATGCTGACATCCCCTCTAGGGAGGAATCAGATAAAAGCATCAGAATTCCCTGACGATTAAAAGGAATTTTGCGACCTGTTAAAGCTTCGAGTTCAGGAATCAAGGTTTCATAGCGTTGGATGCTAGTTTGCCGCATCTGCCAAGCCTTGCCCTTGATTTTTTGGCTGATTGCGCCCATCAAAACGCCAAGTGCAGCGCCCGTGGAAGCTTGTGCTGGTGGTTGGCGATCGCAAACTGTGATTTTCAGCCCTTTTACTAAACTCAGTTCGTAAGCGATCGCAGCCCCAACTACACCACAACCGATAATAACTACATGACTCATTGCTGTTTTGAGGCAAAAATCGAGAGATGTGGGAGATGAGGGAATAGGGGGAGAAATTTTTTCTCTCCCTCATCCTCCTCATCCCCCTTTGCTCATCTTACCTTGGGCTTAACTTGCCTCTGCTTCACTGCTGGTATTAGGAAGCAAGTCGAAGAATTTGTCAATCTCTGCAAAAGCATCTTGGGATTGATTCAAGGCAACTAGAGGATTGCCTGCACTAGTAGCTTTATCAAGCTTAACCAAGTCATTAAACAAATCTCGTGTTATTTGACGTGCTTTGGGTTGGTCATTGGGTAGAAGGTTGGAAGTGACATAAGTCAGGTTCAGCCTTGCTTCTGTCATGGGCCCATGTATAAAGTTACGCACATTGATCCAATCACCTCTTTTAATCAGGGTTGTTAACTCTTGTGAGCGATCGCGCACAGCCTGAATTTCAGGAACATAAGCCTGAATTTTTTCAAGTTGTACTGCTGTGTAAGTCGGAGGTGCTACCGCAACACCAGGGCCACCACAACTAATCAGGAATGTGGCCAATAATACTAGGAAAAATGAAAAAATCGAGCGTTGACGCACCATATATTGAACTTAATTGCTTTTGGTTTACCGATTAACAGTGTCATTTTAGATCGCTAGCGGAGTTAATCGTTCTTGTCAGCCAAGGATTTTGCAGAAAATCTTGATATTTTCTTCAAAGAACAGAGTTTCATCTGCTTTGGAGTAATTTTTAAGTACAATTACTTAATAGGTGTTAGGCAGTCCCAACAAGAAGCGATTTTTGGCTTCTGTTAGTAACGAGGATTGTTAGGAAAATATGATTTAGAGTTGCTAAATCTCAAAGGTCTTGATAAGCTGAAACACCAATAATATAAGCCTTCTGGCGGTTTTTATGTCTTCACATCCTTGAAGATGGCGACGCAATATAGGAGTGTTTTTTAGTGAACGCAGCTGAACAGGCAACGAACCTTGAACTCGCCAGCAACATTGCCACGGTAGTTAATTTGTTCAAATTTGAGTTTCCTGATGCCAAATCCGATCTCAAACCCTGGAAAAATGACCCGGAAACTAGGGAGTTAGTCGATCCAGATTCTATAGATATTGGCTTTCACTTTCCTGGTATTAGCAAATCTTGGCGAAGTCGCAGTATTTTAATTCAAATCCGATTTTATCAAGATCCCATCAATAATTCCCGGCGTGCGATCGGCGTGGAGGTGGCGGGATTCGATCATCGTGGTGAGGCGTGGCGACTTTCTACGGTAGAAAACTGGAGTGTTGTCGGCGCATCTTCGCCTTCTGGTGAAATCGAGGAAAAGCTCAAGCAGATTTGCCGACAGATTTTAGAAGTTTTTAATAAACCAAGTGAATAAAATCAACAATGACAGCACAACTAGAAGTTGTTGCTGCTTTTGAATTACAGCAGATTGCAAGTTAATGAAGTACAAAAATACCCCTCCCTAACCTCCCCTTGGAAAGAGGAGGGAACTAGATTGGGAATTTCCCCCCAATACAGCGGAGGGATTAAGGGGGGTAAAAGATGTACTTCATTTAGATGCAAACTGCTGTAATTTTAGAGGATGTCTGAGAAGTATTAAATATTTCGCTTGATCCCCCCTAGCCCCCCTTAAAAAGGGGGGAACCGGAATCAAAGTCTCCCAATTTATCGGGGGATTTAGGGGGATCTACAAGTCTCAAATACAACACCAAAAAGTTTTCAGACATCCTCTTAGAATTACTAAACATCCTCTCAAATTATCTTTAGAGAACTACAAATTTTTGTACGAGAAAAGAATAAGTGCATCTGCCAAACTAACCAAGATTTTACCCGCCAGGCTCCCATTGAAAGGTGTTCTGTAGATGATAGAGATAAGTCAGAGCTATGTTGATCGTAGTGTAACCATTTGGCTGGTAAGTGTCCCATCGGTGTCATCGGGGACAATTTAAAAGTTAGTTGCTCATAGTCTAACCAGTTTCCCTCTTTTCGCCAACCAAGGCGATCGCCTAGTCTCTTTTCTGTTTCATAATCTACTTGACCACCCATTTCACTCCAGATAGTTTGCTGAACACTGAAACCGAAATAACCATAACTATATTGTTCCCAAAGTTCATCAATGGTATGGATGTCTTGACAACAAAAATTATCAATATCTTCCTTATAAACTTCATTCCAATAATTCTTCTTCATGGCTTTTAGCATTAATTTAGCTGTTTCAATGTCAGCTTCTTTCCACTTATGCTGCGATAGGAGATATCGCAATTGTGTATAATCAATATCTTTATTGCTGAAAAATTCTTTTGTCAATGTAAGATTGTTATCAGTCAGTTCCATCAATCCTGTTTCTTCAACATTAGATAGAGAAACTGTAGAGACAAAATCTACTTCTGCTATTCCTAGCATTTTTCTTTGATCGGTAAGTTGCTTAGATATATAGTTAGCTATTAAATCAATACCCTTGTCTAAAAAGACAAAATTTTCGCTCGAATCTAAATTACAAATTTGCCAATCTAATAATTTAGATTGAATAAAAGCATCTTTTAATCTAGTTTTTTTATCATAACTTGTCACCATAAAATCGAGAAAAATTTCAGAAATTATCTTGGCTTCTTCAAGGTTAAATAAATTTGACTGATACTTTAAAATATTATCCCCTAAATTTTTAATATCTCCGACAGTTGCGTAAAAATATTCATCTATTTTTACGAATTCATCGATTAAAGATTGAAAAGGACTAAAGTAATCTTGTAAAGAATTCTCAAAATTGATTGCTGTCTGGGCAATTTTTGCTATTTCTTGACGAATTTTATAGGCTTTACTTTGATACTCATAAAGCTCTTGATAGGTATCTAAATCTTCAACTATTTGCTGAACAATTTCTTTTTGTTTTTTTAAATCTTCCGCAAGTTTTTTAATTCCTTCACTAAGCAAGCTAATTTTTTCTAACATCAAAAAATAAGCATTACTTAATAATAAAACTGCTTTAAAGTTTTCTTCTTTCTCCCATCTTAGTTCATTAAGTATTTGGGGATTTTTATAATTCTTTAGTTCTATCTTGCTTCTTTCATCTTCTAAATTTTTTATTGTCAAATATTTCTGTTTGAATAATTCCTTCAAATCATTAATTAAGTTTAACAAAAAATTGTGATAACTATCTTTATAACTGTTTAGAAAGACAATAATCTGATTGTAGTCTTTAATAAATAATTGAATTTCATCAAAAATCTCTCCCTGACTAATTTTTTCTTTTCGCTTAATTATTCCTCCAAGTTTATGATGATATCGAACACCTTCTTTAATTAATCTTTGACGTTCTCTAATTTCTTTTTGAACCGTTTCTATACCGTGATTTTTGAGAATTGGTAATTGATAAGTTCGCTCGTAGATGGAAATACTTTTATAAGTAATTAGTTGTCTTTGCTGTTTAGTTAACATGACCTTAATTTTCACAAACATTAATAGTTCTTAAGTTATTACCCATTTCAACACCTTGGGGTTTTTGTCATAGCGATAGGTAAAACCATCTTTGGTAGTAATGGATTTACCAAGGCTAGCTTTACTTCTGATAGTATTAATGGGAGAGTTTGTTAATGTCTGCATTTCTTTATGAGAAAGTCCTACAATTGTGTCTATCTCTATCGATATTTCTGGTTGGTTTTGTGATTGATTATCGGGTAAAATATCTATTGTAGTTTCAGGATTTACGGAACTATTAGTGACAATTTCTTTTGCTTTTTGCAGCCGATAATCTTGCACAGTCAAAAGTTGCCAACTGGAATCTTGTGAAAGTTCCAAAACCCATTGATGATAATTAAATAGACTTTCTCGGTGTCCAACACTGATAAAAGTTGTTTTTGTTTCTTGCAACTGTTGATATAAATTGCCTTCATTATTCAAATCCAAAGCGCTAGTTGCTTCATCTAATATCGTGAAGCTAGGGTTAGTAACTAATAATCGTGCAAAAGCCAGACGTTGTTGTTCTCCCAGCGATAATATATTCTCCCAAGGAACTTCTGTATCAAAGCCTTCAACTCGATTTAACAAGTTTTGCAGATTTACTTGTTGTAAAATGTCTTTGAGTTCTGGGTCGGTCATTTGACGATTTGTATTAGGATATATTAACTGTTCGCGCAAAGTTCCTAAGATTATGTAAGGACGTTGGGGTAAAAATAAAACTTCTTCTAGGGGAGGTCGCACCAGGCGACCAGTTCCCGCATTCCACAAACCAGCGATCGCTCTCAATAGAGAACTTTTACCTCGACCACTAGGGCCAATAATTAATAAACCTTCACCTGGTTGAATAGACACTGACAAATCTTCAACAATCACCTGCTCATAGTTTGGCGTTTGTAAGGTGACATGCTCAAAAGCAAGATGGTTTTCTTCTATTGTTTTAATCGTACTAACGTTCTCTGGTTGTTTGGTAACAGCTTCTAAGGCATCTGAAAATTCAGATAAACGCTCAACATAACTAGAAAATCGTCCGGAATTCCCAAATTCTCTAATTAATGTTGCCATAGCATTGGCAAACGAATTACAAGCTATACTGGCTTGAACAACTTCTCCAAAATCAGCTTGACCGCTCATATATATAGGTGCGAGTACCAAATATGGGAATATTTGGATAGCAGATTTATATGCTCCGTCAAATAGTTCTTGATTGTTCTCCCAATTAATCTTGCGTTCGATATTTTTTAGGAGATTAATAAATCTTCGTTGAATTATATTAGATTCTTGATTTTCTCCCTGGAAAAAAGCTATTGATTCGGCATGATTACGAACATGAGTCAGACAATAATTGTATTCTGCTTTCAGTTCTAATTCCTCTTGATTAATTTTATTCAATTGTTGACCCAAATAAACAGCAATCAAATTGCCTACGATCGTATAAACAACCAGAACAGTTGCAATAAATTGGGAAATTGACCAAATGATTACTAAAAAAGTCGTCATTTCCAGCACTTTTTCTAGAAAAATAGCTGAAAACGAGAGAGCATTACTGGTAATGGGTTCTATTTCTTGAGATATTCGTTGATCTGGATTATCAACATCGGATCTAAAGTTGATTCTATAATAGGCACGATTGCTAAAATATTTTGATAATGTATGATTATTTAACCATTTGTACCAATCAAGAGCAATTTTTTTTCTAACAAGTTTAGAAAATCCGCTTAATAGTGTTATGCAGATCAGAGCAGCGCTGAAAACTACTATCGTCTTAATAAAGTTAGGATAATCTTTCTCTTCAATTACATCGGTTATATAGCGAGTAACAAAGCTATTAAAAGCCGTTACACCCACTAGTGCGATTATTAATAAAATCAGGAGAATGAGCATCCCCCATATCCGAATCACGTCTGAAAATGCTCTTTCCCCTGACTTGGTTGGATACCAGTAAGGGCCAGCGATCGCTCTGACGCTCTGCCAAAATTTATTAAAATCCGAAGGAGAAGGATCGTTCATTAAGGAGCGATCGCGAGAAACTTTAGTTTGCATATTCTAAAATAAACTGAACATATTTTTGGGATTGAAATATAGAAAAATTCAATGATTAAACAACATAAGCAGGATTTACGCAAAATTATAAAAAACTAACTGCAAATGACATAAATTCAAGAGGTTTTAAAGAGATATTAGGTAAGTTATAACAGGATTGAATATATATCATAAATTTTGAATATAGATATAAATTATGAACTCAATTAACAATTAGCTATTTAAAAAAATAGCTAATTTAAAACATCAAAGAATAATTTGAAACTAGTAGAACTTTTAATCAACTTTCACTATGCAACGCTAAATTTAGGATACCAAAGAAACTGCATCATTCTTGCTAGAAGGTGTATCAGTAGCGATCGCAACTGCATTACTAACATTAGGGAGTTCATCTTCCACAAACCGTAGGCGAGGGTACAAGTAGGCAATAGAGGTTTCTAAAATGGTCAAGACTCCCATAATAATCAGTAGAAGTCCCATACCACGACCAGACCCAACACCGATGATTTGTCCGATGCTTCCCGCCAAATAACCATCAGTAGCCATTAAGGGTTCAAAAACCTTCTCAGCTAAAGGCCCAATCGTGATGTAGCCTAGAGGTAAAGCAGCCGCTTCAATCGCGCCTTTGATCGCAAAAACTCTACCTTGCACACTAGGTTCTACTTTTTTTTGCATGACAGCTTGCGTAGAACTGGAAACGATCGGTTGTGTCAAAGAGAATAAGAAAATGCTAGCAGTGAAGATGACAAGAGAGGGTTGCAAACCGGCGGCGATAATAAATACACCATTTAACAGCATACACCCGTATATTGCATAGATGTTGCGTTCTAGTCCTCCCCAGATACTCACGAGCAAGCCGCCTGCTAGAATAGCAATGCCAAATAGTGAAAGAATAGTTCCTAGAATGCTTACTGAAACGAAATTCAACACTAGCGGAACAGTAATGACATTAATACCTCCCACAAGATAAAGACTGGAAGCTGAGAATAAAATTAGTCCCAGCAGTCCGGGTCGAGCGGTCAAATATGTAAATCCGTAAGTTGCTTCACTGAGAAATGAACTTTTTGCAGTTGTAACAACACTTGTGTTGACTTGCGGGAACCGAACCAGCATCAGGGAGACAACAGCGATCGACACACTGGTTACGTGAAGCAAAATAATCCCTTGGAAATGAACAATGCTTAGTAGAATACCTCCGAGAGTTGGTGCAATGATTATGGAAATGCCATACATCAGACTCATCAGACCGTTAGCACGATTGAGGTGCTGTTTTGGCACAAGTAAGACTGTTGATGCTGTATAAGCTGGCATGTGAAAAGCCATGAAAACAGCAGTGAAGGTATTGGCTAAGTAAATATGCCAAACTTCCAACCGACCCATGACAAATAAAACGCCGATCGCAATTGTTCCCAAACACGCCAAGACATCAGCGAAAATCATCGTCTTGCGGCGATCCCACCTATCTACCAAAGGCCCAGCTATCGGGGAAATTAAGATTAGCGGTAAAGTATTAAACAGGGAAATTAAAGCAAACTGGGTGACTGAGCCAGTGCGATTATAAACCCAGATATCTAAGGCAAAGGCAGTGGTACTGGAACCAATCAAGGCGATCAACTGTCCTATCCAAACAATGATAAACAGTTGCATTTCCCGCAAAGCAGTCAGTCTTGTTTTTTCTATCATTTGTACGTTTGACATCATAATCAGGTATTTTCTAGCTTTTTACTGTTCAAATCTTTTAATTACGAATTACGAATTACGAATTACGAATTACGCACGGCATTGAGAATTATACTTTTGAAATAGTAAACCAAGGTCACTCAGGCGGCATTCGGGATTATTAATTAGTACCTCAAGCAGCACTAAAAACTGAGTTACCACACGGCTAATAGTAGTAGCATCAAACAAATCTATTTTGTAGCACCATTTTCCTTCAATACTTCCTAATGTTGTTTGTTGAAGATAAATATCCCAATCAAATTCTGCTGTTTTACTTTCAATTGACCAGGGATGAACAGTTAAATTTGTCAGTTTTAAATCTGATGGAGGCAAGAAGTTAAACATCACTTGATATAGCAAAGAGTGGCTTGGTTCTCGTTTTGGCTGTAGTGCTTCTACTAACTTCACGAAGGGAATTTGCTGGCGATCGCAGGCTGCTAAAAAACATCCACGTACCCGATCGAGCAATTCTCTCAAACTTGGATCGCCATCCAGATATGTACGTATTGGCAATGTGTTAATAAAGCATCCAATAAGTCCTTTCGTTTCTACTTGCTGGCGATTGGCAAAAGGAGCGCCCACGATAATATCTGACTGTCCGGTGTAATAGAACAGCACTATTTTGAAGGCTGTTAGTAGAGTCACGAATAGAGTTACATTGTGCTGTTGGCTCAAATGTTTAAGAGCATTTGTTAGGCTTTTAGAAATAATGAAAGTTTGACTTGCACCTTGAAAAGTTCGCACTGGTAAGCGCGGGCGATCGCTAGGTAACTTTAGTAAAAGTGTACTATTACTTAGTTGCTGTTTCCAGTAGTCAAGCTCAGACACGAAAGCCGGACGAGCAACCCACTGCTGTTGCCAATGGGCAAAGTCAGCATATTGAATGGGTAAATCGGGAAGTGGTGAGGGCTGACCATGACAAAATGCTGCGTATAATTTTGTTAGCTCCTGTAAAAACACACCCACAGACCAACCATCAAAAACCAGATGATGGATAGTTACTATGAGTAAATGCTCGGCATCAGAGAGCCGCAGCAGTTTAATGCGTAACAATGGGCTTTGTTCTAAATCGAAAGGCTGGTTTTTTTCCTCAGTTACAAATCTTTGAGCCAGAGCCTTTCGCTCAGTTTTAGATTCAGAAAGTTTTCGCAAATCTATCACTGAAAATGGTAGGATAGGCTCCTGAATAATTTTCTGAACAACTTGTCTATCCGTAATAGTAAAAGTAGTTCGCAAAGCTTCGTGACGACGGACAATTTCCACGAGGCTTTGCACCAAGGCATTTACGTTGAGTAAACCCGTCAAGCGATAAGCCAGGGGAATATTGTAGACGGGAATGCCCGGATTTAATTGAGCTAATATCCAAAACTCAAGCTGAGTCAAAGAGATTGGCAACTCTTTTGTATTCCGAGGTACTGGTTTGAGAGATAGAGTCAACTCATTTTGACAATAAGGCAAAGGGGAAAAAGGGGATAAGAAAGAATGATTATTTCTCCCCCGCTCCCCTGCTCCCCTGCTCCCCCGCTCCCCTGCCTCTTTTTGGCGGTATTCTGAAATCTGCCGATCTAGTTCGACTATTGTCGGGTAATCAAACAGACAGCTTATGGGTAACTCCATCTTGAAGGTTTCTCGCAACCGAGCAATGACTTGCATTGCTGATAAAGAATGCCCTCCTAATGCAAAAAAGTTGTCATGGATACCAACTTGTTCCAACTCTAAAACATCGCTCCAGATTCCTGCCAGAACCTCTTCACTCGCAGTACGGGGTGGGATCAAGTCTGTAGAGATGTTACGTTCCCTACTCATAGGTATTGGTAAAGCGCGGCGGTCTGTTTTGCCACTGCTGGTTAAAGGTAGAGCATCCAGCAACTTGACAAAAGCGG
The DNA here is from genome assembly GCF_034530975.2 of Nostoc sp. DedQUE07. Lineage (NCBI taxonomy): Bacteria > Bacillati > Cyanobacteriota > Cyanophyceae > Nostocales > Nostocaceae > Nostoc > Nostoc sp. DedQUE07. The sequence goes on from NZ_JAVRCC020000014.1 coordinate 103,274, forward strand.
AAGGCAGCATATATTCTGGTAGCTTTTGTTTGAGGTAACAAAGCAGTTCGCTGGTATCTAGGTGCTGTTTGGGGACAATGTAGGCGACTAGACACTTGTTCCCCGATCGCTCAACTCTTGCAATAACTACTGCTTCTCTTACCTGTGGGTGCGCGGCGAGTACGGTTTCAATTTCTCCTAGTTCAATGCGAAAGCCCCGCACCTTTACTTGATTGTCAATACGACCGAGAAATTCGATGTTGCCATCAGGTAAATAGCAAGCGCGATCGCCTGTTTTATACAAACGACTTCCATCCTTGGTAATGAATTTCTCAGCAGTCAATTCCGGGGAATTAATATAACTTCTGGCGATCGCCACGCCGCCAATATACAGTTCTCCGGGAACTCCAATCGGTAATGGTTGCAGATTGCGGTCAAGAATGTAGATTTGCGTATTTGCGATCGCCCGACCAATGGGCGGAAGTGGCGACCAATTGCTGACAGCATTGTTTAGAGTAAAACTTGTTACTACATGGCTCTCCGTCGGGCCGTACTGATTTTGCAGCGTACAATCAGGAAGCTCTCTAAAAAAGTTGACTAAAACAGGAGTAACTTGTAACTGTTCTCCTGCCGTGATAATTTGACGCAAAGATGCAGGATAGGATTGAGAAATAGAAGCGGCATGAGCTAATTGCTGAAGGGCGACGAAGGGCAAAAACAGTCTTTCTACCTTTTCTTTAGCAATTAATTGTAATAATCCGAACGCATCCTTTTGTACTTCTTCGGTGATTAAAACTAAGGTTCCGCCGTTACACCAAGTAGAGAAAATTTCCTGAAAAGAGACATCGAAACTGATAGAAGCAAATTGCAAAGTTTTGGCACAACTAAAAGCACTTTCTTCTATTTGCCAATGTAAAAGGTTCGCCAAAGAACGGTGACTCATGGCTACACCTTTGGGTTTGCCGGTTGAGCCTGAAGTATAAATAACATAAGCCAAGTTCTCTGGTGTTACTTTACTAACAGGATTCTCCTCGCTGTTTTGGCAGAAATCTGATTTATCTAAACAAACTACTGTTAATGGTAGCTGGGATAAGGCATTGGATGAATCTGTAAGTAACACCGACGCTTGAGAATCACTCAACATATAATTTAAGCGTTCTTGGGGCGATCGCGGATCTAAAGGTACATAAGCACCACCAGCTTTGAGGATTGCCAAAAGTCCTACTACCATCAACAAAGAACGCTCAACGCAAATCCCTACCCGCATTTCTGGTTTTACCCCAAGTTTTTGGAGATGGTGCGCTAACTTGTTAGCCTGACAATTTAACTGCTGGTAAGTCAGTTGTTGGGATTGGAAAGAGACTGCTACTGCATCCGGTGTCCGTTCCACCTGTTCTTCAAACAACTGAGCAATACATTTGTGAGGAGAATCTGTTTGGGTATCATTCCATACCAAAAGTTGTTGCTGCTCGACAGCAGTTAGCATAGGTATCTCGCTTACTGTCTGCTCGATATTAGCGCCCATACCCTCTAATAAAGTCACAAGATGCCCCATCATCCGGTGAATCGTTTCCCCATCAAAGCGGCTACCATCATAAAGAATGCGTAGGGATAACTCTTGTCCCGGTACAGCGATGACTGTGAGCGGATAATTAGTTTGTTCAATGACTCGCCGTTTAGTAATCTGGATGCTGCTACCTGGATTTGATAAAAACGTATCTTGTGGATAGTTCTCAAACACCACGATGCTTTCAAACAAAGGTAATTCTGGGGGAATTTCACTAATAGCCTGAATTTTGACTAACGGACACCAAGAATATTGCGATCGCTCTACCTGTTGAGTCTGCAATTGCCTCAGCCATTGCCATAAAGGAGTCGCTGTTGGGACTTTCACCCTTACTGGTAGAGTATTAATGAATAGTCCCACCATAGATTCCACCCCCGATAAAGTGGGAGGACGACCGGACACAGTTGCGCCAAATACTACCTCAGACTCATCAGTGTAGCGACTGAGTAAAATTGCCCAAGCTGCTTGTACGAAAGTTGAAACTGTTAGATGATATTGCTGTGCTTGGGACTGTAAAGCAGCAGTTATGGGCAACGATAAACAGTAGTGCTGTTCGTGGTAGGTTTTTAGTTGTGGAGAATTTTGCACCTCACCCCGATTTAGTAGCAAACGGGTAGGACTAGTAAATCCTTGGAGTTGTTGCCGCCAAAAAGCTTCTGCTGCTCTCAAATCTTGTTGTTGTAACCAATTTATGTAATTTTGGTAAGGACGAGGAGTATTTAAATATAAATATTTGCCTTTAAGTAAAGCATTGTAAAAAGTAAAAACCTCTTTGCAGAGAATCGGCCAACTCCAGCCATCAATCAGCAAGTGATGAAAGCTCCAGATAAATTCGTAAGTATCATCAGCAACTCGAATTAACGTGAAGCGCATGAGTGGAGCTTTGTCAAGAACAAAGCCTTGGACTCGATCTGCTTGTAAGAAAGTTTCTAGGCGCTCTTGTTGTTCTTTTGCAGATAAGGAACGCCAATCATAGTTCTGCCAAGGTAACTCTACTTGCTTACATACTACCTGGAGAGGCTTTTCCTGCTTTTCCCAAACAACAAGAGTACGCAAAACTGGGTGACGCTTCACTACTCGCACACAAGCCTGCTGAAGTACTGTAATATCTAGATTTCCAGAGAGCGTGAGACAGAACTGCTCAAGATATACTCCTGATTCTGGCTCGTGCAGAGTATGAAAAAGCATACCCTTCTGCATAGGAGAAAGAGGGTAAATAGATTCAATATTTTTATTTTTAATTATTTGCAGTTTGCTCATATAAGGCTATTATTTTATTTTTGAAAAGATAGGTACGCCTCTTTATCCAATTTTTATTGTTCGCCATATGATATTTAATTTCCTACACTCAAGTTATGAAATCAGATTTATTTATATAACTAGGAAGAATCGCCAAATAATACTCCATCTTTTTGCCCTAAATACTTATAAGCTATTTGACTATTTGATTCTTGAAATTGTCTCATAATATCTTCTTTTTCTTTCGGCAAGAGAAGTAGATCATCAATTAAAACATTTGGCAGCATTGATACTAATTTACATATTGTTTTATTATCAGATAAAAAGCTCAAAAATTTTTGATAGTTTGACCAATAACTATCATCTAACTTTATAAATCTAGCTAAAACTCTTTCATTTAAATTATTTATTAACTCTTTAATTCCTACGCTACATGCTCCTAATTTGACCATGTAACAGTAAGAGAATTCTAAAAAATCATCTTGTTTTCTTAGATATATAACTACCTTAATTTCGTATTCTTTTAACAAATCTTTTATTTTTGCAAGTGTTTCAGGTTGATAAAAGATTTCAAAAGAAGTAAAAGCTTCTGCGGAAATTATCACATTTTTAGGGTTAATAAAGTCTATTTCTGTTTTCAGTTCTTCCCAAATTGACATTGAAAGTGTATTATCCTTGTCTTCCAAACCCATTAAAAAATGGGCTAAAGTATTATGACAGTAACGGTTAACTATTTCTCTGGCATTATGTTTTATACCAGACATAGGATACAAATAACCGGTTTCTAAAAATTTATCCCTATTGTTAAACAATGCTTTTTGTAAACAAGTTGTTCCGGTCTTGGGCATTCCAATGTGTAAGTAAATTGTTGTCATATCTCTCTAATCGATGGCGTAATTTAAAAGATATTTTTTATAAAAGTTGAGCGATCGCACACTAAAACTGAAAGTATACAAAGGGTTGAGGACTAATTGCTGTCAGCCGAAATATTGTTGAAACCAACACCCCAAATAAAACAGCAAAACTCAAACTAGGAATTTTACGCCACCAATCGGCAAACCAACCCTTATAAGCCGCCCAGTGGAGGATAATTAAAGGTAGAAAAATCCATGCAATTTGGAAATTTAGGTTTTCATAACCAAGAGAATTAAAGAATAAAAAGGATTTTTCTATTTTTACAGCACTGCTGAGATCGTTACTCCGAAAGAAGATTGCAGAGGCACAAAACCAATACAATGTTAGGGGGATACCTAGCATCTTTCTCAATGGTACTAATTCCTTATAGGGAGCAATCCGAGATGACCATTGCTTGTGAACAACTAAGGCGATTCCATTTAATCCACCCCAAACTACAAAATGCCAAGCAGCCCCATGCCACAGTCCTGATAAAAGCATCAAAATGAGAAGATTTCTATAGCCAAACAGTTCTGTGCGTTCAGCTTTTGGCCGCTTTCTCATTAAAGGAATATAAACATAGTCTCGCAACCAACTGTAGAGAGTTATGTGCCAACGTTGCCATAAATCAGTGATATTACCGGAAAGGTAGGGAAAATTAAAGTTTAAAGGTAGTTTGTATCCAAGTAAACCGGCTGAAGCGATCGCCATATCAGAATAACCAGAAAAATCGCAGTATATCTGGATGACGAAAGAAATAACAGCAATCCAACAACTCAAGAAAGTATAGTTTTCTGGATTCGTAAAATACTGTTCTACTAAAGGCGAAAGATTATCAGAAATGCAGGCTTTCTTAAAATACCCTACGAAAAAAAGCATTAAACATCCTCGAAAATCAATCTCGCTTAAATTTTTTGGGGTTAGCAGTTGAGGTAAAAAGGTGGATGCACGGACAATTGGCCCTGCAACCAGTTGAGGGAAAAAAGTTACAAATAGAGAAAAATCCCAAAAACTTTTAACAGGTTTTAGTTTACCTAAATACGTATCAAGGGAATAACTCAGAGTTTGAAACGTGTAAAAACTAATGCCTGCTGGCAGAATAATTTTAAGGGTTGTAAGGCTTATAGGTAAACCCAAAAAAGCTAATAAGTTTGCAGCAGACTCAGTGAAGAAGTTATAGTACTTAAAAAACCCTAATATTCCTAGATTTGCTACTAAACTAAGTACCAACCATGCTTGGCGCTGTTGCTGATTGATTGGCTTATTCAGCAAAGCATCCCAATTTCCAAAACTTGTAGCTTTTCTCTTCTCTACTATATCACTTGTTGAGATTACTGGTTCTGATACGGAGCGATCGTTTTGCAAATCATTAATTTGTGGTCTAGACAGCATTAAACCGACAAAGTAATCAATGACTGTCGATAGCAAGAGCAAAAAAAGGAATCGCCAATCCCAAGCACTATAGAAAATATAACTACAGACTAGTAGCCAGAATTTCCGATGATTGTGTTTCTCCAAAGCCCAATAGATGCAGAAAACAATCAGAAAGAAAAATAGAAACCGAAATTCTGTAAATATCATAAATTATTTAAGTATTGAGCAAATTTTGATGCCAATAAAAGTGTGAATTCTTGAGCGCCTTGATAATTGAGATGGGCGCTATCAATTCTGCGATCCACTTCATATAAATTACTAAACTTCTTAGGATTATTAAAAGCAAAAAGGGTATCGATATATCCTGATTGATATGCTTTGTAAAGAGCAGATGGGTTGGAATCAGTCTCTAGGAGTGGCGGAATAAAAAAGACAGCTTCAATTTTCTTGTTGTTAATTTGCTGTTGTTCAATTCGGGAAGCAATATTTTTCACCATTTTCGCTCCATATATTATAGATGTATTACTAAATACACTTTCTGAATTTAAAGTGGCTAATTTTATTTGTTCATCTTTGAGATGTTTTTGATAAGTATTCAACCCATTTGTTCGGAATATAGTCTTCCATTTATCAGCTTTTTTTTGCCAATCTATTGCGTAATATCCAGATTCTTGTATGAGCCTATCCTCAGATACTTTTGCTAATGGATCTGCATTTGATAAATCTAAATTTAATATTCTCTCCTGCCACAAAGTAGAAAGCTGACCAATCCCTAGCCATCGGTAAATAAAACTTTGAAAGTTAGCGTATATATATGGAACTTTTACTTTCCAACTATCAATTGATGATTCCAAAATTAATTGGAAATTTTCTAACGTTTTCTGAGGAGTATGCCAATATATTTCTTGAGCGGAAGTAGAACCAATGTTTGTAAATAGGTCAACTGAACAATCTAGAAATATCCACTTTAAGTTTGCTGGTTCTAAAGCCAGAATTTTTTGTAAGTAAAAATCTAGTTCTGATACATTTGCACCTGCAATACCAAAGTTGAAAGATTTTACACTTTTACCCTCTGTTGTCATGTATTTATCAAACAATTTCGGGATTACCCCAAAGTACGTAGTACTTGGCCCTAGAAAAATAGCGTCATAATCATCTTTGTGTTCAGTCAAATATTGCCATTTAACACTGATTTCACCAAGGTTTTGGATAGTCTTGTAATAGGGTAAAATTAGATTCAAGCATCCAGAAGAAAAAAATATAGTAATAATAAAAATTAAGCTATAGCCAAACATCACTAATGGTCTTAACATGATTTTTTCTTAAATATCTACAACTACATCTGTTTTTGTTAATTGCCAGTTCATCTTCAGGTTGAGCCAGAAATTCCAAAGTGTCACACAAGCGATCGCTACCAATTTAGCTATGTATTCATTCACTTGAAATTGATAAAATAGCAAATTTACAATTAGGCTATTGAAAATAAGTCCAATTAAACAAATGAGATTAAACTTGACAAAGCGTTGCAACTTTTGACTGTTTTTTTGCTCAAAAGACACATCACCAAATGTCCATAAATCATTCCACAGAAAGTTATTAATAATTGCTATTTCTGTGGAAAGCATTGCACTCGGAGTTAACGCCAAACATAACGAGCTATGAAAGCAATAGAATGCTCCTAAGTCTACAAATACTCCACTAAAACCGACTACAGCAAAGCGGATAAACCGACTAAAAAGTGCGGAATTGAGATAAAAGTGGATTTTACCTCTCAGATAATTAATATTGAAATAGTCAAGATATTGCTTCATTCAACTTCTAATTTTTTAATGTTTTTTATGTTTTCTGATCTTTGTCGAGTTGCCAAAATCCTTCAAGTGGGTAGACTAATTTAAGTGAGTTAGTTTTATCTTGCTGGAGTTGATGAGCTAAACTATTTTCTAGGTCGTCAACAAAAAAGATAGATTTATAATCTTGAGGCATTATTGGTAATTGGTTGTTTTGTATGGGAAGTAAGGAAATTTTTGGTTCTAAACTATGACTTAATGTGAGGATGACTCCCAAGTTATAATCATTTTTATTACTTATTAATAAAACATTATTATTAGATTGGTTAATACGTTTACTCATTGCTAGTAAATTCTTGCCACCTATTTGTGGCCACCAAGTTTCAGCCTGAAAAAATCTGACATCAGAAACTAGCCCAGAGATAAGTAATCCCACCAAAATGAGTTGCCAACAGTTTTTCTGCCAACTCTTAGCTAGAAAAAGATGGAAAGCTAAAATATAGACTACAGCAATTTGAATGCTGAGATATAACGGTATCTGATAGCGAAAATGAATAGAGCGAATTCCCCCAAAAGCTAGGTCATATAAAAGCAATGTTAAACCTGGAAATCCGCCTAATAAAGCAATAAATAAACTAGTGTTAGTTGATAAAGATTTGGTCAAAAAAATAATAATATAAATAATTAAAAATAAACTAAATATTATTGTAAAAATACTATAAAATAAAGGACTTTCATAACTTAAATTATTGACCCAAGCATCATCAGAAGCCAAATTAAAATCAAAAAATATTCGGCTAATCCGACTGAGCCAAATTCCAATCAGGTCAAAAGGACTATCTGTTTTAAATGTTATCCATGACAAAAGATTTGTTGCTGTGTCAGCTTTGGTAATAAGCACCGTTAGCCAGGGTAAAAACATTAAGCAAGCTGCTATTGAACTCAGTAAATAATTACGCAGGGTTTTTTGAAAGCGAAACTTTTGCCTAATAACTATATAAATACCATGAGCGATCGCAACCATTACTGTTAATAAATGGGTGTAGAATCCTAAGGCTAGGGTGAGAGCATACACAGCCCAGGTAAAGAAACTTTCTCGGCGAATGGCTCGCAACAAAGCAGCACTTGATACTAAGATGATCGCCATCCACAGACCGTATTCTCGTGCATCTTGGGCAAAGAAAACCTGCAAGGGAGAAATCCCCATTACAGCCATTCCCACCCACCCTACTAGTGGTGATTCAAATAACTCTAAACACAACCAATACACACTAGGAAATATCAACAGACTGATGACTGCTGATAAACTCCTGACTCCCGCCGGAAAATCCCCAAAGACTTGCGCCCACAATCTCACCATTACATAATACAAAGGTGGATGCTGCGGGTCTGAAGTTATTAAGTAGCGAACTGTATCAACCACAGATCGATCTGGGTTAATGTGTTGATATTTGTCTAAAGTGATGGCAGGAATTATGCCTTGATTATTGCTCCAATTGCTAAAAACTTCTTGTTTAACCTCAGCTAGCGTATGACCAGATATTGCCAGCGATGTAGCAATTTCATCATACCAATACACTTTTTGCCCTAAATGGGTAAAGCGAAAGAAAATGCCCAACCCAATTAGGCTGATTACCAGAATTTTTAACCAAGTTGGAGGATTTGACTTTGCTAAAATTTGTAATTTGTCCATTTATTGCACTAATACCTAATTAGCAAAGGATGTATTGTCTGAGGAAGAGATTAGCAAATATAAAACAGCCCATATCAAGCCTTTTTGAAGTGTCTATTAATTAAAAATTACGAATTACGAACTACGAATTAGTAACTATCATTTTGGCTGCTTGAAATATTCCTGTGCAAGAATTGGTGGATACTTAGGAACTTCATCTATGTCTAAGCAAGTCTTAATAGAGTTAATTTGAGCATCGTAATTAGGGCCTGTAAAAAAGGCGCATGAGTATCTTTGTTTAGCACTGTGAGATTGAGTTGGAACTATAACTCGATGTGGTGTAGCGCGAAATTTATCGTTTGTCCATCGCTGCATTAAATCTGCAACCAATACTATAATTGCATCAGGAATGAAGGGCGCTACAACCCATTCTCCAGTATTTGTATATACTTCTAACCCTTCTGAATCTTGAAATAAAAATGTCAGCGTCCCGATGTCAGTATGTTCTGCCAGATAAACTTTTCCTAGTTCTGGAGGCTGATATATAGATGGGTAGTGATGCCAAACTATGCCGTGGTTTTGTTCTGAATATAAATTTGTAAAGTAATCTTCTGGAATTCTCAGGGAAATAGCCAAAGCTTGAAATACTTTCAGGGCGCTTTCGTGACAACCCGTGAAAAATTCCATCATCACTTCACGAAACTGAATTGGATTTTTAGGCCATTTATTCGGTTCAAAAAAAGGATCTTCGATTGCACCAACTTCATCGAGAGTAATTTCCTTTCCAAAATGAAAGCCTTCAGTCATTAGCTCATTGGCGTTATGTTTATCTTCACTCTTTTTAAAATTATGATATCCGCGAAGATTCCGATCTGGAAAGAAAGATACTTGTTCTTTTTCATCCTCCGGTAGTGCAAAAAAGGACTCGGTTTGTGAAAAGACTTGAGCGATTAGAGTCTGAGAAATACCATAATTTTTCAGATAGAAACATCCGACCTCATGAATAGCAAGAGAAATTTGTGTAGCAACAGCTTCTTTTGCGGTTGAGTCACCTATAAGAAAAGGATTGAAATCAATGATAGGAATTTGCATACAAACGATATCCTCTTTAGTTAATCTCAGTCAGTTTCAAGTTGTAAGTGTTCCAAAATGTCCCTAGTAGGGGAGAGTGTTCAATACCTTGGATACGATTTCGTACTGCTACCATTGAGAAAGGGTTAACTAGATAAATAAATGGCAGATACTCCTGAGTAATTTGTTGAGTTTCTACGTACATGGCTTTACGCTTTGATTCATCCACCTCAGAGGCTGCCTGAATGTATAAATTACCAATTTTTCGTTCCCAATCTGCAACCTGTCGCCCTATTATCGGCATTTGTCCTGCTTGGGATTCTTGATTAAAAAAGTGCCAACCAGCTTCAGGCAACCAAACATTAGCCCAATCATTTGGTTCTTGACCGACAGCAACCTCAAGTAATTGACACTCCCAATCAAAAGTTTGAGTCAGTTTGTTGATGAAAATGCTAGCAGCTACGGGATTAAAATCAACAGTTATGCCAAGGTTACTCAAATTTTGTTTTATGTGTACTCCCATCGCCTGCAAGGCATTATTGGTACTATTAGTCATTAGGCTAAAGCGGACAATATTTCCTTGCTCGTCTAATAGCTGACCTTGATTGTTGTATTTAAAGCCTGCTTTTAGAAGTAATTTTTTCGCTTTTTGAAGATTGTATTCATAGACAGTTTGCACAGGAGAATAATACTTGCTCTGTACAGCAATCGGCGAATTTTGCAGTTTACCCAATCCTTTATAGATATTGTTGAGTATTTGTTGGCGATCGATTCCATAGGCAACTGCTTGTCTAAATTCCACTGTATTGAACCAACGAGACTTTATGGGATCGACCAGTGGTTGACCATTCCTACTGCCTTGATTGAGATTAAAAGTAATAGCAGTTGATCCAACAAAAAGACCGCCATTATAGATAGTAAACTTTCCTTTGCTTTCTTCATGTTTTAATAATGAAAAATAATCAGTATTGACGTTGATGTAATCCAATCCTCCAGAACGAAATTGGATCAAAGAAGTATCTTGATTAGGAATAATTTGCCCAATCACACGCTCGATATAAGGTTGCGAATTGCCTTGAATATCTTTACGCCAGTAATAAGGATTTTTGCGGAAAATTATTCGCTGGCTCGGAGTATAAGATTCTATTGTATAAGGGCCGTTGACAATAATATTTTTTGGGGGAGTATCAGTTCCCCAAGTAGACATAAATTTAGGTATGCCATCCTGCTCTTTTGTTTTGATGCTTTCCCGAAAAACATGGGCTGGTAAAATTTCTAGTTTTGTAGCCCGAACAAATGGAGCAAATGGTTCAGGTAATGTAAATTCAACTCGCAGATTATTAAGCTTTCGCACAGTAGGGAAGGTACGATTTTTACCAATCATGAAGAAGTCTTTAGCGTAAGTAGGAATGTCTGGATTACGGTAAATTTCATTGTAGGTAAAAACGACATCTTCAGCCGTTAGTGGTTTCCCATCTGACCATTTTAGCCCTTTTCTGAGGGTGTAAATTACTTTTTTATTATCTTGGGAAGTTTGCCAAGATTTGGCTAGATCGGGTTCAATTTCTCCACGAGCATTTTCTTTAACTAGCCCTTCATAAGTATAGTTTAAAATATAAGCCGATTCTACGATTAAAGCCGGATTGAAAGTTGTGGGTTCAGTTGGGAAAGGGACGATAATTTCAGATGTTGGTATTACGTTGGTTTTTAAGGTAATTTGATGATAGATACTTATTGCGATCGCAGTTACAAAAGCTAGCAAAATTACTAGCCAACGATGACGAATTAAAGTATATTTTTTATCATTTCTTAATAACTTATAATCCGACATCGTGAAACTACTCCGCAATATATCCTTAACTAGATTGAGATAACAACCTATGGGCATCTTCTAATAATGCTGGTATTTTATCAGCATGTGGACTATGACGCAGACAATCACTTAGATCGAATTGTCTAACTTTTTCTGCTGTCAAACCAGGAAACCAAGGATCGGCAGTATTTAAATGGTTGTAACGCCTTTTGGCATATTCATACATATCAAAAGCGATCGCTAAATTTCGCAACCACAAAATAACTGGAATATTAATCTCACCAGGGGTTTCTTTATAAGCGGGTAAACCAGTGTGCCAGGTACGATACCAGTCTTGTCCTAATGTGGCGATCGCTGCTTTCTCTAAACGGTTTAAAATTGGCGGTAAAATTTCATCTGCTTGCTCTAAAAGTTCTATAACCTTCAAGTGTTCGTCAAAATCTGATGGTTTAGATGCACCCAAACTGAGAGTATGTACTTGAGTATGGCTCAAACAAAACAGATCGTTAAATACCATCGGGCTAAGAGGATAGCACAAGTCTAATAACTTTTGTGGAGGCTTATAAAGCATACCACCTTTATCTGATGGGCTAATGATAAATACACCCATATCATGATGTTTGGCGGCTTCAATGGCGGGCCAATTGAATTGATTAATGTAGTACCAGTGGAGATTGACATAATCAAATTGATTGGTTTCAATGGTTTTGATAATTAAGTCTGTTGGAGCGTGGGTAGAAAAGCCAATAAACTTTACCTTACCCTGAGCTTGCAATTGTCGCGCTACATCAAGACATCCATTGAGACGAATGCTATCTTCAAGATGTTGGTAATTATTAATGCCATGCAATGTTAATAAGTCAATGTAATCTAGCTTTAATAAAGCCAAAGATTTCTTACATAAATGGCGGAAGTCTTCCGAGTCAGATGTAGGAGTAACCTTAGTCTGGACAATAATTTTTTCTCTAGGCAACTTAGGTAAAATAGCTCCTAATTGCATCTCAGAAGTCCCATACATTCGAGCAGTTTCGATGTGATTGATGCCAACTTCTAAAGAACGGCGAATAGTGGCTTCTAGATTCTGTTGATTTTCATCGGGAATTTGTTCTTGAGTAAGCTCTTTATACTCAGTATAGACGTAGCGCATTCCACCACAAGAAAATACTGGCATTGGCAATTCTGTACGCCCGAATCTACGATATTGCATCATAAATGTATTTTGATTAGAGCGATTTATTAATGACTTTTTACCGCAATCAAGCCTTGCATTATTTTTAGATGAAACATCAAGTATGATTTTTCAATATGCTGAAGGTGATGTTGAATTAACTCATGTATCTTGGAGTAGTTACACGGTGGCATACTTGGGTATAGATGATGCTCTACATGGTAATTATTATTCCAGTAATAAAACCTAATTATCGGGTTAGAAATCATTGTTCGTGTATCATTCCATAGGTTGTGATTTAAGTCAGACTCACAGCCATAGTGATCTGTAATACTGAAAATAAAACCGAATGGAGAAGCAAAAGATATTAATGGTATCCAGTAACCAAAGAACAAAATCCCAGGAAAAATTACGGTCAATCCTACCATTAATACAATCCAACCCAACAGTAGCCAATTATTTTGTAAGACAAATTGGTGTTGTTCTGGTGTTTTAAAATAGCTCAAATAAAAGCTAGTTGGTAAGGATGATTCCTCTTGCGTATCTGTTTTTAAAGAGTCGAAATATAAATCTTTGGTTACTAACCACCAATTCTTGCATACGGCAAGAGGATAAAAATATGTCAAGGCAAGAAGATAAGTCTTAATGTTAGGAAAGGTTTGCCATGCTGAGGTATCTCCTACGATTTTACCTTTGAGTTTTGCTTCTCGATGATGTCCAATATGAATATATTTGTGAAATGAAAAGTTCATCAATAATACTAATGATAATAAAGTCCCCATGAATCGGTTAGTATTTTTTGACTTATACAAACTATAGTGAGAGCAATAATGTATTGCCGCAAAAAAACAGACAAATAAAAATCCTTGGACAAACCAGACTAATAACCACACTGCCCAGTTATTCAACCAGAACCCAATAGCTGAGAGGATGAAATATGTACTAATGACAACGAATGTTTGAACAATCGGTCTAAATGTAGGAATCTCATGCAATATACGAAGTTCTTCGTTAGATATTTGAGTAACTTCTTTAATACTAGGTCTGGCATTCTCAATTATTTGATTGTTTTTTGTAAGTTCCATATTTTTCATTTCTACGTTGACAATAACAATTGACAAACCAGATATCAACCTATTAATTGTTTAATTGGTCTTGGATGGCTGCTGCTAGCTGAAATACAGTAGGTTTTTCAAACAGGTAAATTAACGGCAGTTCGACTTGCAAAGCTGACTGTATTTTGCATATAACTTCAAGAGCTTGAGCAGAATGTCCTCCCAGTTCAAAAAAGTTGTCTTGAGTGCTAATCCGATCTATCCATAAAATTTCTTTCCAAATAGCTAACACAACTTCTTCGATAGGATTTTGAGGTGTAACAAAATCCCTCGATGTTGGGGAGACAATAGTTTGAGTAGGCAAACTTGGAGGTTCCGATATTAAGATAAGTTCAGCTAGACGTTGGTTATAATTGGTCGTTATTTTTTCCAGCAAGGTCTGAAAATTCTCGACCATCTTGGTAATAGTTGCAGGTTCAAATAAATCGGTTCTGTATACGAGCAAACCTTCAATACCTGTTGATGTTTCTTCGAGCGTTAACTCTAAATCAAACTCTGCGGTATCTTTTGTATCTCTAGCAATAAACTGCTCCTTCAAAGTGAGATTTGCAAATTGTAAATTATCCTCTGGAGTATTTTGAAAGACAAACATTACTTGATTTATTAATGTGTAACTGGGATCTCTGACTGGCTGGAGTTCTTCTATTAGCTTAATCAGGGGCATTTCTTGATGAGCGTAAACACCCAAGGCTACCTCGCGTACTCGGCCAAGTAGTTCCCGAAAGCTGGGGTTTCCTCCTAAGTTGGTACAAAATGGCAGTAAATTGACAAAGAAACCAATCAATCCCTCAGTTTCTACTCTGGTGCGATTTGCTAGGGCACTGCTGACAATGATGTTTTCTTGTCTTGTATAAGAGAAAAGTAATGCCTGGAATGCTGCCAACAATGTCATAAACAGGGTTACGCCTTCCTGTTGACTCAGCACCTTGAGTGCATCGGTTAACTTCTGGGAGAGAACTACCGATTGGCCTGCACTTTCAAAGGTTCGCGCTGGTGGACGGGGACGATCGCATGGTAGCTTCAATATTGGCGGACTAATGCCTAAATGCTTTTGCCAAAACTGAAGCTGAGATTCTAAGATTTGTCCTTGTAACCACTGCCTCTGCCATTGAGCAAAGTCGGTATATGCGATCGGTAACTCAGTCAGAGGTGACGGCTTACCCTCACAGAAAGCTTCGTAAACTTTTGCCAGTTCTTGAGTTAGGACACTAAAAGACCAACCATCAGCAACAATATGGTGGGTGACAGCAACGAATAGATACTCTTGTTCGTCCAAGCGCCAAAGCTTGCTGCGTAATAAAGGGCCTCGTGCCAAATCGAAAGGATGCTTAATTTCCTGTTCAGCCTGTTGTGTGGCTTGAGCTTCGCGTTCAGTTTCGTGGAGGTGCTGAAGATCGATTACTGAAAAGTCAAAGACAGGCTCGTTAATAACAGCATAAACGACTTGTCCATTCTTAACCTGAAAAGTCGATCGCAATGTCTCATGTCGCCAGACAATTTCTCTTAAACTCTCTGATAATGCTTTCTCGTTAAGCGCACCTGTGATGCGATAGACCAAAGGCAGGTTATAGATGGAATTGCCTGGATAGAATTGGTCAAAAAACCACAACTCTAGCTGGGTTAAAGAAATTGGTATTGGCTCGTTTTGCGAGGGCAACCGTTTTAGAGCTAACTCCTGCCGATCTGGGGCTTTAGCTGTGGCGATTTTTTTTGCTAAAGGTGCGATCGCAGGAGACTCAAACAAACTTAACAGTGGTAATTCTATCCCAAATGCTTTGCGCGTTAAAGCAATCACCTGAGTTGCTAGTAAAGAATGTCCCCCCAAATCAAAGAAGTTATCGTAAATACCAACTCGTTCTAACCCTAAAACATCTCTCCAGATACCAGCCAAAATTTCTTCGGTGGGAGTACGCGGCCCAACAAAAGTTTGACTTAATTCAGGTCGGTTTGTTGTCGGTTCTGGTAAGGCGCGACGGTTTACCTTACCGTTGGGTGTGAGCGGAAAAGATTCCATTTCGACAAAAGCTGATGGAATCATATAATCTGGCAATTGCACAGTCAAAAAAGCCCGCAGTTGTTCGACTGTGATTGTCTCTCCTGCAATGGGGACAAAGTAAGCGACTAAATATTTTTCCCTAGCACTTTCCCCATGCACTTTAGCTACGGCTTGGTTAATTTGAGGATGTTTGCTCAGAACGGCTTCAACTTCTCCCAGTTCAACGCGAAAGCCCCGAATTTTTACTAAATCGTCTATCCGTCCCAGAAACTCGATATTGCCATCTGGTAGATATTGGGCTAAGTCCCCAGTTTTGTACAAACAACTTGATTTTAAATTTTGGATTTTGGATTTTGGATTATCAGAACTTTCAGCAGATTGGAAATTTTCACTTGTGTCCCTCAATCTAAAATCTAAAATCGGCAATCCAAAATCGGTAAACGGATTTGGTAGAAATTTTTGATTGGTCAAATCTGCACGGTTGAGGTAGCCACGAGCCAAACCATCACCACTAACGTAAAGTTCCCCAGGAACGCCAATCGGCACGGGTTGAAGGTTGCTGTCTAACAGATAAACTTGCACATTGACAGCAGCTTTACCAATGGGTGGATAAATCGGCCATTCATCTGGCTTTTGGCTAAAAGTATAAGCTGTCACTAAGTCTGCTTCCGTGGGGCCATAGAAATTGTAGAGCGTACAATTTTCCAGACGCTTAAACAGCTTGATCGTAGGCTGAGTAATTTGAAGTTGTTCGCCACAAGCGATCGCTTCCCTAATATTCTGAAATAAATGTGCTTGCTCTCCGTAGATTTCCGCTAATTGCTGCCACAGAGTAACGGGCAGAAAAACTTTCCCAATTGGGTTGTTGCCAAGTAAGTGGATTAATTTATCTAAATCTTTGCGATCGCATTCAGAAATCATATACAGCGTGCCTCCCAAGCCCCACGCCACGGATATTTCGTGATAGCTGACATCAAAACTGAGTGAAGCAAACTGAAGTACACCAATACCTGTGGCCATTTTTGCCTGATGGTGTGCTACTAAATTGCCGAGCGATCTCTGGGTAACAAGAGTGCCTTTAGGAGTGCCAGTAGAGCCAGAGGTATATATGATGTAAGCTAAATTATCAACTCCTACCTCAACTTGCAGATTACTCTCAGATTCTTTGGCGATTTCGTCTTCATCTTCATCTAACACAATTAGACGATGAGCCAAGTTACCATCAAGTAATGACTTCCAACGTGTTTGAGTTAAGACGACTGGTGCTTGAGAATCCTTGAGCATGAAGGCTAAACGCTCTGGCGGATAAGTAGGATCGAGGGGAACGCAAACTCCCCCAGCCTTAAGAGTACCTAAAATAGCGATCGCAGCTGCTAGCGATCGCTCCACGCAAATACCCACTGGAACATCTGCTTTCACACCGAAGCGTTGCAAGTAGTGGGCGATTTTATTGGCTTGCTGATTTAACTCTTCATAAGTCAAACTTTGGTTTTCATATACCACCGCCAAGGCTTGAGGTGTTTTTTCAATTTGCTCCTCAAATAATTGATGGATGCAACGATTGATGGGATGCGCTGCTGAGGTAGCATTCCACTGTACTAAAAGCAAATCTTGCTCTGCTGGAGTCAGTATCGGTAACTCGCCTGGGGTGCGATGAGGATTGACGGTAATTCCTTCCAACAAAGTGAGGAAATGGCCGGCCATGCGATCGATAATATCTGCATCAAAACGTTGGCGATCGTAGTAAATTTTTACAGTCATTTCCTCGCCAGGAATTGCCAGCAGTGTGAGAGGATAATTGGTTTGTCCCCTGTCTTGTAGTTCCCCAATGCTTAAGTTTCCAGGAAGTTGTTGCAACGTTACATTTACAGGATAGTTTTCAAATACAACGAGGCTTTCAAACAAAAGTTGAGTGCGAGGAATTTCACTTACGCCTTGAATATCTACCAGTGGAGTGTATGAATATTGCTCCCGTTCTATGTACTCTTGTTGCAACAACCGCAACCAGGTTAACAAATCGGTTGTATCCGGGATTTTCACCCGTGCGGGTAATGTATTAATAAACAATCCCACCATCGACTCCACACCAGATAAAGTAGGTGGGCGACCAGATACAGTAGTGCCAAAAACCACATCAGACTCACCACTGTAGCGACTTAGTAACAGCCCCCAAGCAGCTTGTACCAAGGTGGCAAGTGTCAGATGATGTTGTTGGGCAAAAGATTTTAAGGTAGTTGTCGTCTGGGCTGATAGATGTTGCGATCGCACCTCAATATTTTGCTGTTGGTGAGAACTCTGTCCTAGCGATCGCTCTACTATCAAAGGCGTAGGTGCAGTGAAACCCTCAAGATTTTGTTGCCAAAACGCTTTCGCTCCAGGCAAATCTTGCTGCTGCAACCAATTAATATAATCTCGGTAAGGACGACTGGGAGCTAAATATAACTGTTGACCGTTCTGAATTGACTCATATAAAGCAAACAATTCTTTGAAGATAATCGGCCAGCTCCAGCCATCAACTAATAAGTGATGAAAACTCCAGATAAACTCATAATTCTCATCAGCTACCCGAATTAAAGCAAAGCGCATTAATGGAGCTTTGTCAAGTTCAAACCCTTGTTTTCTATCTGAATCTAAGAAAGAATTGAGACGTATTTCTTGCTCCTGTTGAGGAAACATTCGCCAGTCTAAATTAGACCAAGGCAAATTCACCTCTTTTCGCACCACCTGAACTGCTTGTTTGCGATTCTTCCAAACAAAAAGAGTTCTCAAAGCCGAATGTCGCTCTACCAAAAGTTGCCAAGCTCGTTCAAATACACCTGAATCTAAATTGCCATGAATAGTTAATTGAAACTGCTCAAAATATATTGTCGATTCCGGCTCATATAGAGTATGAAAGAGTATCCCCTCTTGCGTAGGTGAAAGAGGATAAATAGATTCAATATCTTTATTTTTACTTTGTTTTTGTGCAACTACCATTGTTTTTTAAAGATGATATTAATTAGGTTATTGCGATTTTCATTTAAGTGAGGTACAAAACCAATGTTTTTTAACGCAGAGGAACGCAGAGTCAAGCGCAAAGGTACGCAGAGGTTTGCCCAATTTTATTAGCAATGTATTAATAACCTCTGGGCCTCTGCGGTTCATTGAAAAAAAGTAATTTTCATAAATCAAATAGAACTTGTATAAACTAAAAATTTACCAAATTTTTTAAAAAGCAGATGTTGACAATCCGCCATCTACTGGAATAGTAACACCCGTAATATAACTGGCACATTCTGACGCTAGAAAAGCTACCAAATTAGCAACCTCGCTAGAAAAACCACGACGACCAAGAGGAATCATTTTATTAGTTCCTTCAATGATTGAATCAACCGTTCGACCTTCTTCTTCGGCAAATACTTCTAAATATTCTCTATGCCTTGGAGTATCAATCAAACCAGGATTGACACAGGTAACTAAAACATTCCACTTAGCAACTTGTGAAGCAACAGTTTTAGTAAAATTGATTAATCCAGCATTCGCCACTCCCGATTTCACAAGACGACTAGAAGGTTCTTTACCTGATGTCCCAACAATATTGATAATGCGTCCCCATTGCTGACTTTTCATCGTCGGTAGCACTAAATTCGTCATGCGAATATAGCCCATTAACTTGCCTTCAAAGACAGACAACCAATCTTCATCAGATAGATTTTCTACTGCTTCATTAGAAAAACTAGCCCCTTCTGAATTATTAACCAAGATATCAATTTTGCCAAATTGGTTGAGAGCTTCTTGGACTAAGTTTTGAGAATCACTTGGATTTTGCACATCAGCAGAAATCGGGACAATTTTTGCTTGAGAACCAATCAAACCTTGATAAGCTTGTTTTAACCGTTCAGAATTTCTCCCACAAATTATTAACTGACAACCTTCTGCTGCCAGTTTTTGGGCAACGCTATAACCTATGCCAGCACTTGCTCCGGTCACTAAAGCTACTTTTTGTGTTAATCCTAAATCCATGATGAATATTCCTTTAGGAAGTAGTTAGCGCTGTCTTAGAAAAACTATCTTTGAGCGAAAAATGAGAGCGAGGTTTAATCACAAGTTCAATCAAAGATACTGTTTCATCAGAAGAATTATATCCTCCATAAACAACATCAGCAGGAACATAATAAACACTACCATATTCTACCTGTTGCTGTTGTTCTGCAACTGCGATCGTCAATTTATCATTCAGGATTATTCCCATTATTTCATCAGCCGATTGGCGAATTGGGATTATTCCTTTGGGAGGAATTTGAGTGATAATAATCTCAAACCAAGAACCAACAACAGACTTACACTCAAAACCTGTAACTTCATCTTGAGTTGATGTAACTTTCAGAATAGCCTCCTCAGCTTCCTCAAAATTTGTGATGCGTTTCACATCAAACGCTAACGCTGTTTCTGAGAAAGGGTTGATAGAACCATGAAGAATATTAGAACCAGCTACATAAACTTGCTCAAATGGCTCCAGAATTTCTTTAGTACCGTTGAGGTTAAATTCCAAACGTCCCGCAATTTGCATTCCAATTTGGCTTTCGGGATGTCGATGCAATTCAAAAATAGCTCCTGGGGGAATAGAAGCTAATTGCACAACTGTGTCTTGACATTGAAATGCGATTAACTCAACATCAGAATTAATTTTGATGTTTTTTGGCTGAGGAAAATATTTAGACATAACTTTCTGCTAATTTAATTTTTTTTGAAAAATAGACCAACTCATACGAATGTTTCCATAGATTGAAATAAATTCTAAATCGTAGGCTTTCACCGCATTCTCATTAGTAATAGCGAAATCGGCTAAACCCTGCATTACCTGCATCGCTGAATCGCTGGTAGAAGGAGACAAATCCACTTGTATTTGTGTTCGATCTTGAGAGTCTGGCAATAGTTTTGTTAACAGAGGTAAAGGAGCAGGATGAGTAACAATTCTAGAACCGTTGAAAACTGCCTCTTTATTTTTTTTCTTAGCCAATCCATAAACTGGAGTAGGAAATATAAAAATGAAGCCTAGCTCAAAACTTGGCTCCATATAAAACTCATTAATTCGGTCGTAAGCATGAGGGACTAAAGCCATATTTACTTTGTCTTGTAGCAAAGCTTCTTTGACATCTGTAAAAGTATCAAATAACTGAGTTGATACAGTAAATTCTTCTGAGATAAGATGGTTATTTATGTGCTTGGCAGCGTAGTCACTACTAGTAGCATTAGGCCCCAAAGTACCTATGACTAAATTTTTTGAAGGAGGGATACGAGGTTGAAATTCAATCTGAAATTCCAGCATAGTTTTTCCTGAGTAATCATCATGATATTTTTTGGTAGTGAATCATTAGTAGTTTTGTTATAAATTACCTCCAGAAATTTAGTTTATTTGCAGAAAACTTTGTTAAAACAGAAACCGGGTTTATAGTATGAACGACTTTATTTAATTAATTTCTGCTAGTAGTTCGTCCAAAGCTTCTTGGCTAAACTCAACTTCTGGGAAATCTGAAGGAGTATAGCCACCTGCCTCTGGGGATAAACAGTGGGCAATAATAGCTTCTAAGGCTTCTATATACTCATTAGCTAGATTTTCTACAGTGGCCCGGCTATGGAAATGCTCGCTATATTGCCATTCCAGTTTCAGCCTTCCTTCAACAACTAATCCATTTACAGTTAACAAATGGCGGCGCTGTCCTTTGAGACTGTGAATGGAACCGCTAGACTCTTGAGCATATTTCCACCCAAGGGTTGCTAACTGCGTTTGGTCAAATTGACCCAAGTAGTTAAAGCTCACCTCAGCTTGGGGTAGGACTTGTATAGGTAGTTTTTCTCCCCTGCTCGACGGCAGTTGCTCCTGGGGGAAACCCCCAAGACCGCACTGCCTCCCCTGCTCCCCTGCCCCCCTGCTCCCTGCTCCCTGCTCAAGAGCTTTTTCACTGCGATCGCTCTCATCCAGGCTAAGATAGCGCCAGATGCCATAATCAATACCTCGGTTGGGAATACGTCGCAGTTGCTCTTTTACCGACTTGAGAACCTCTCCGGGATCGAAACGATCCTCCAGTTTTAACAGCACGGGGAATATAGTAGTAAACCAGCCTACAGTACGAGACAAGTCCACATCCTCAAACAAGTCCTCTCGTCCGTGACCTTCTAAGTCAATCAGAAGGCAGTGAGAACCTGTCCAACGAGCGAAAGTCTGCACCAACGCTGTCAGCAGCACATCGTTAATTTGAGTATTGTAGGCTCCGGGGACATCCTGTAATAGAGTGCGAGTCTGTTCTACATTCAGGTATACAGATACAATCCGACTGGAAGCTACAGTATTATCTTGGGCAACAGCAGCATAATCCAACGGTAAAGGAGCAATTGGGAACTGGATTGAGTCCAGCCAGTAATCTAACTGTGAGTAGAGTTGTTGACTGCGGGCATAATCCTGCAATCGCATTGCCCAATCCTTGAAGGAAGTTGTTTTTGCAGGTAGTTGGATACTTTTGCCAGTTTCTAATTGTTTGTATGCTCCAGATAAATTTTCTAGCAAAATTCGCCACGAGATCCCATCTACAGCCAGGTGATGGATGATAATGAGTAAACGTCCGGGGGAATTGCCTAAGTTAAACAGAACGACCCGCATCAGCGGCCCATCTGCTAAGTTCAGCGTTCTTTGTTCTTCCTCTGCCCTGGCTTCAATTGTCCTTAACTGTTCTGCTTGGGGCAGATAGGACAAATTTGCAATACCCAACGATACGCCATCGCTCGCATCACTGTTGTACTGCTGCCATTGCCCCTCCTGCTGCACAAACCGCAGGCGTAGAGCATCGTGATGGTACAGTAACTTTTGTAGTGCCTGCTTTAATAACTCCGGTTGCAAATTTGCGGGAACTTCTAGCAGGAAGGATTGGTTAAAGTGATGAGGTTCTGGCAGATTTTGCTCAAAGAACCAGTGCTGAATCGGTGTTAGAGGGACAACCCCTGTAACTAAACCTTGTTCTGATTGAACCGAATTAATTGTACCAGCAACAGCAGCTAATTCAGCAATTGTTTGATGTTGAAATATTTGTTTGGGAGTAAGTTTTAGTCCGGCTTGATTAGCTTTAGCAATAATTTGCATACTAATGATAGAATCTCCGCCCAATTCAAAGAAATTGTCGTGGATACCGACTTTTTTTAGAACTAAAACCTCCCGCCAAATCTTTGCCAAGACTTCTTGAGTGTGGGTGTGGGGAGAGACAAAGCCAGTTGATTCATCGAACTCGAACTCTGGTACTGGTAATGCACGACGATCTACTTTGCCGTTGGGGGTAATCGGCAGAACTTCTAGAACTGTGAAGGATGCAGGTATCATGTAACTGGGGAGCTTGGACTTGAGAAACTGACGTAACTCATTACTGTTCGGCTGTATCAGTTCTGGGATGATATATGCTGCCAAACTCTTAATACTGGGTTTATCTTCTCTTGCAAGCACAACAGCATCGCGTACCTGTGGGTGTTGAGTCAAAGCCGCCTCAATTTCGGAAAGTTCAATGCGAAAGCCACGAATTTTAACTTGGCTATCAATGCGACCCAAGAATTCTATATTGCCATCGGCTTGGTAGCGAACCAAATCGCCTGTTTTATATAATAAAAGTGCTGAGTGCTGAGTGCTGTTAGCAGAAGCGGGGCTTTTAGCCCGTGCTGAGTGCTGAATTGTCCTCCTACTCCCTGCTCCCTGCTCCCCTGCTCCCCTGCCTCTTTGGAAAGGATTACTAATGAAGCGTTCTGATGTCAGGTCGGGACGGTGGAAGTAGCCTCGTGCTAAGCTCTCACCACCGATGTACAATTCTCCAGTCACACCAATGGGTACAGGCTGTAACAGGGAATCGAGTATATAAACTTGGGTATTAGCGATCGCCCGCCCAATCGCAGGTGGTATATAGTCTTGTTGTCTTTTCGGAACAGTACCAGATGTTGTGACTACAGTATTCTCTGTTGGCCCGTAATTATTCACCACCTTAAAGGGATGGGAATCTAAAGGATACTGATGCAATTGATCCCCACCTGTGAGCAAAGTCTGCAAAGCAGCATTCGCCGGCCAATTTAATGATAAAATTTTCTCGGCCATTGGTGTCGGGAGGAAACTAATGGTTATTGCCTTTGACAACAACCAGTCTCGTAGTTGCTCGGGGTAAAGCCGGGTTTCATCATTGGGAAAGTGAATGCTAGCTCCCGCCGTCAGATAAGGCCAGATTTCCCAACCACAAGCGTCAAATGCGACTCCCGCAATTTGTGTTGCTCGGTCAAGCGGCGACACTGCAAAAGCTTGTTGATGCCAAAAGACGAGATTTAACAATCCTCGATGTTCAATTTGCACTCCTTTGGGTTTGCCAGTGGAACCGGAAGTGTAAATCACATAAGCCAGATTGTCAGTTGTTACTGTATGGAGTAAATTCTCTACACTGGTGCTGAAGATTGCTGTGTCGCTATCCAGACAAATCACCTGCGCTTGATGTGACGGTAGCATTGCGACCAAGCTTTTCTGGGTCAACAGTACTTTAACTTGGGCATCTTCTAGCATAAACGCCAACCGCTCTTGGGGATACGCTGGGTCAAGCGGTACATAAGCCCCACCAGCCTTGAGAATGCCCAGCAATCCTACTATCATTAAAGGCGATGCCTTCGGCAACGTCTTCGACGAACGCTCAACACAAATTCCTACCAATACTTCTGCACCAACACCTAAAGATTGCAGATAGTGCGCTAATTGATTGGCGCGGAGGTTCAATTGCTGGTATGTCAGAGACTCATCCTCATAGACCACAGCCACAGCATTTGGTGTTTTTTCCACCTGTTCTTCAAACAACTGATGGATGCATTTGCTGTCAGGATAAGGCGTATAAGTATCATTCCACACCACTAGTAACTGATGTCGCTCCTGCTGACTCAGCAGTGGTAATTCACCAATGGTTTGATTCGGATTAGCAATAATCCCTGCTAACAAAGTCTGGAAATGACTTGTCATCCTCGCAATGGTATCTGGCTCAAAGAGGTCGCTGTTATATTCCCACGAACCGATCAGCCCCTCTTTTGTGTCCCAAACTGCCAAGGTCAAATCAAACTGAGATGTTCCACGTTCTATAAATTGAGGAGTCAGGGTAACATCGGGCAATTCTAATGTATCCAACAAGAAATTCTCTAAGACAAACACCACTTGGAATAGGGGATTGTAGCTGAGAGAACGTTCTGGTTGCAAGGCTTCTACTACTTGTTCAAAGGGGACATCTTGATGAGTATAAGCAGACGTTGCAACTTGTCGCACTTGAGAGAGAAACTCACCGAAACTCGGATTTCCCTCGATTTGGTGACGCAGTACCAATGTATTGACAAAAAAGCCCATCAATGTTTCTATCTCTGTGCGGTTGCGGTTGGCAATAGGGCTACCAATGCAGATATCATCTTGACCACTGTAACGAAACATTAAAACTACGAAAGCCGCCAGTAGGGTATGAAAGAGGGTAGCTCCTGACTGTTGGCTGAAGGTTTTGATTTGCTGGCTCAAATTTTGGTCAATTTGAAATTCCTGGGTAGCACCACAGAAAGTCTGAACGGCGGGACGTGGTTTGTCTGTGGGTAGTTCTAATAAGGGTGTAGCACCAGCTAATTGTTGCTTCCAGTAGTTAAGTTGCTGTTTTTGAATTTCTTCGGTTAACCATTGTCGCTGCCAAACTGCAAAATCAGCATACTGGATGGGCAACTCAGGGAGGAATAAAGGAGAATCAAGAGTAAAAGCTCGGTAGAGGCTGGACAACTCTTTGATGAATATCCCCATTGACCAGCCATCCGTGATTATATGGTGCATAATCAACACCAGCACATTCGACTCTGACCCCAGTCGCAGTAAAGTGACTCGCAACAAAGGGCCATTATCCAAATCAAAAGGTTGCCGAGCTTCTTTTGTGACAATCTGTTGTACTTCTGATTCTTCTAAACCTTGCAAGTCCAGCACTGGCATAGCAATCAGCAAGCTAGGAGAAATTACCTGCACGGGTTTTCCATCTACTGCTGGAAATGTTGTCCGTAAAATCTCGTGGCGGCGAATGATTTCGTTGATACTCTGCTGAAGAACTTCTACGTTGAGTACACCTTGAACGCGCAGCTGGAAACCCTCGTTATAAAATGGGCTTTGGCTCTCTAATTGATAGAGAAACCACATCCTCTGCTGGGCAAAGGATAAGGGCAACTCTGTAGAACGCTCTATAGGCAGTATTGGTGCAAAGGAGGAGTCTGTGGCAGTCTTGGCTTCTTGTATAAAAGCCAGGATTTCTGATTTGCGTTCTAGCAATTGGTTTTTCAGGTCTGGGTTCATCACTCCCTTGGGAGCGCGATAGTTTAAGCGATCGCCTTCCAACCAAATTTTGATGCCTAAACTATTTAAATAAGAGACAAATTCTATTGTTGTCATTTATAATACGCCTCCCTCATATTCTTCCTCTGCGTCATCAATAGCTACATTCCACTTGCTGACGACAGTTTGTAGCGCCTCAAGACTTTCTCCCAAACCAGCTACAGTTGGGGATGCAAAAAAACGATTGGGCGACAACTCAACAGAAAAAGTCTCACGCAACCGAGAAATGACTTGGAAGGCTAGCAAGGAATTTCCTCCTAATTGAAAGAAGTTATCATGAATGCCAATTTGAGGTATGCCTAATACTTCTTGCCAGTTTTGAGCTATTTGCCGTTCTGTCTCGTTTCGGGGAGCGATCGCTCTTTGAGTCATACCCCTAGCCAATAAGTCTCGATTGATTTCACCATTAGCAGTGAGAGGCATTTGGGATAGTTGCACGAAGTCACAGTTAACGGTTGTTGTGAAGCGATCGCGCACCGTCAAATCTGATAACTCTGGTACGGTAGAACCGTTACTCGTAGTGAAATAGGCAGTTAATTTCTGTAGCCCTGGAAACTCAGAGGTGAAACGCCGAATTTTGGGATTGCTGCCATCTAAACCGACTATTAGCTGTGCTTGGTTGTGATATAAACCAGCCAAAAAGGAATATAATCCTTGTTGCAAACTCATCTCATAATAGCCTTGAGCGCGGGTGATTTCTTGCCTCTGATAACCCTTGTTAATCCCTGTATCACGCCAATTTGTCCAAGCAAAGCAATAGCTGTGCAACCCACTAACAGAACGTTGATATTGATTAAAGCTTTCCAAAAAGTTGTTAGCAGCAGCATAAGCAGAAATTGTCGCTCCACCAAAGAAACTTGCTAAAGACGAAAAGCTAATGAAAATCCCCTGTCCTTGCTTCTTAAGTACCTGATGTAGTACCCAAGTACCTAACACTTTGGGTTGCAGAATTGCAGCTAAACTCTGTGGTGTTTCATTCACTAGCATTTGTTCGTGATAAGTTCCCGCCAGATGAATCACGCCATCCAGTTGACATCCCCAGTTAGCCTTGGCTTTTTCCACCACTTGTTGCACTGCTTGAAAGTCGCAGATATCCACTGCTTCATAAACCACGGAACCAAGCTGCTTTAATTCCTGATAAACTTTGACTTTTTCTAATGAGACATTTGGTAAACGAGTCCGACCTACTAATAATAATTTGGCATTAAAAAACTTAATTAAATATTTAGCAATTTCAACTGCAACGCCTCCAAGCCCACCACTTATGAGATACATTCCCCCCATTTTCAAAGGAAGTTCTTGCTTTGGTTTGTCTTGCAGATTAACTTTTTCTAAACCTGCAATTAAACGTTGTCCATTGCGATAAGCTATTTCTTGGTCTTTTGAGAAAATCTGGAGTTCTTGTAGAAGATAGTTACCATCTACCTGTATTGAATTTGGTGTCAAATCTATGTGACGACAATTTAACCAAGGTATTTCTTGAGGAATAGTTTTAATTACACCGAGAACTGGAGATTTTTCATAAGCAATCTTGTCTGTTAGTTGCGTAGATTGGGTGTAGCTAGAAACAAACAATAACTGTAAATCTGGGAAACTTTGAGTTTTTGCTAGGGCTTGGACAAGAAATAACAAACTGTAAATTCCCTGTTCTTGCGCTTTTTCCAGAGCTGCTAGGCTTTTGATTTCTCCGCCATACTCTTGATAATTCCACAGATGGAGAATCTGACCAATGGTCTGTTTCTCTGCCTTGATTGTGTCAAGCAAAAGCTGATAATGGTCTGCATTTCCAGGATTTAAAAAGAAGTGATTGGAATCTTTTTTAGCAAAATCAGAGCCGGGTGAAACACACAGATATGGCAGGTTTTGCTGTTCTAGTTGCTGACAAACAAATGTCCCCAATCCTAACTCATCGAGGAAGACTATAGTTAGACAACCTTGGGGTAAAGCTTTTATAAGTTTGGCTTGCTTCCGCCGCCAGACTTTTTGATAGAACCAATCAGGAATAGTATTAGTATTATTTAGTAATATATCAACTTGTTTGATAATGTGGTTAAACTCACCTGCACCGAAGCGATCGCGAAGTTGCGATCGCTGAATTTTACCAATGATGGTTTTAGGAATATCTTCTTTAGGTAATAAAATTAAATAATCAGGATTCAACCCGATTTTACTGACGACTGTCTGCCGAATTTTATTTAGCAGTTCTAATAGTTTTTGATCTTCCGTAACAGGCGAACTGAAGAAGATAGCCAGTTTCTCTGTTGCATCATCAGCATCGCAGACTGCACAAGCGGCTGTGTAGGAAACTTCAATTTCTGCAATTTCTTCAACTACTGCTTCAATTTCATGACTGTAGTAGTTAGCTCCATTAATAATGATAGTTTCTTTGGCGCGACCAGTAACAACTAATTGTCCGTTGGCAATGAATCCTAAATCTCCAGTATCAAACCAGCCATCTTTTAAAAATGATTGACTGTTCGCATCGTAGTTGTTGTAATATCCCGGAGAAACTGCATCACCTTTAACTTGCAAACGACCGATAGTGTCTTCTGTTAATACAGAGTTTTGCTCGTCTACTATGCGAATTTTAACCCCAGGAATAACTGAACCTAAATCAGTAAAAGTATGATAATTCGTATGGTCTATTTCTACTCGTTTAATAGTACCTTCTAAGATAGATTTATCTATCCTATGGAATAACAAAGCTGCTTCTTTGGTGGGCTGATAATATGTAATTCCCGAACCCATCTCTGCCATCCCAAAAGCTGGTCTAATTGCTGTTGCTTCGAGTCCATAAACAACTAAATTTTCTCGAAAATCTTCCACAGCTTTACTAGATACTGCTTCGCCAGCTGTTAGGAGAAATTTTACGCAAGATAAGTTCCAGTTCTGTTCTGGTTCTTGTTTGAGAGAGTCATTAACTATGGCATAAGCAAAGTTGGGTGCCCAGCTATGAGTAATCCGATATTTATGGATCAAATCCAACCAGTTGAGGAGGCGACCTAAGATATATTCTTTTTGGGCATAAACGAGGGTGCAACCGATTTCTATACCACGAATATGCCAGTCGGAAATGCTGCCAATATGATCGAACGGCAGCCAATTTAAAACTATATCTTCTCGCTGGTGTTGATTGAGTTGGTTAGCTCCTCTGGCACGAGCAATGAGATTTTGATGAGTCAATTGAACGCATTTTGGGATTCCTGTACTGCCAGAAGTTAGATTGAAAAGAGCCACTTCATCTGGTTGACTCTGGTGATATTGTTTGCTGGCAGGATTGTCTTTTAATGCTTCAATCGTGTCTATTTTTAGGCGTTCTGCTGGTAGCCATTGCGATAGTAATTCTACCTCTTGTTTGAGAGCTTCTGTAGTTAAGATGACTGGACTATCTAAGAACTGCCAAATATGACAAAGCTTATCCACCACCTTGTTTGATTCTCTATAAGTTGGTGGTACTTCCACGATCGCAGGTACAAAGCCTCCCAATATGCAGCCCCAAAAAGCTGGAATAATGTCACAGCTAAGTTCCATCTGCAATATGACTTTGTTTTTTGGCTTGAGTCCCAACTTTCTCAAACCAGCAAGAATTCGCTCGGCAACTTCCAGTAATTCAGCGTAGGATTGGCGTAGTTCTGTGCCATCGGGCAACAGGTAAATAATACCCTCACCTGTAACCTTTTGAGCAGCTCTTTGCAAAACTTCCGGCAAGGTAATAGGTGCATTGCGATCGTTCGGGAGAATATCACCGTGGCTGATGGCAAGTGGCTTCGGCTGTGTGAAATGTTGTTGTGTATTGGGCTGAGAGTTTTTGAGGATTGGAGAAAAGTTTGCGATCGCATTTTTGTTTTGCCAATCTGGGAGCAAATCTGACAAATGGAGTGAGGGAATTTGCTTTCTCAACTCCTGCACTACTACCACTGCCTGTTCGATTTGATAATGAGAATTAAGTTGCTTTTCTACTTGCTCTATTAAACTTTCATCAATAACAGGAATGTTACTCAAAGCTAATTCGTCTACCTCTCCTGCGGCAGTTAAAGGTAGATTTGACACTGATACAAAAGCTCTTGGTAGTAATGCTTCATCGCATATATCTTGAAGATAAAAGCGAATTTGTTCTAGCAAAATATTTGAGCTTGAAACAATATATAGTATGACTTCTAGCGGAGATATTTTCTTGACAATTACTGTACATTCGTTTATTGAAGCTTTCTCCAACAAAACTAATTCAAAATCAGTTTTAAGTTGCTGTATTTTCTCCAAATCTAAACTTTTTTTTTCTGAAAAATTCATTTGATTATCAACCCATACTGTATATAAGTGGTGGTTAAAAACTATAAATTGAATGAATTAGTGCAGAACAAGTTTTTAGGTTTTAATCTGTTCCTAATTAAATATACTTTCATGCGGCATTGCATAATTTTGAATAATGGCCTTTGAGTGTTTCATCCGGTATAAATCGGACTCAGAGGCCATTTTATTATTTGAGAGCAATTAAGCGCGATCGCACTTAATTTAGTAACATTTTGTTGACAGTTTCAACAAATGTTACAGTAAAATTATTCCTCGACGATTTCAATTGTCTTTGGCGGCTGAACCTCTTCAAAATTATCAGTGATTGTTGGGTTAAGTTCATTTTTTAGTTTGAGTTTTAGATCCTCTGTAATGGGTAAATCTTTAATTTCTTTGAGGAGATATCTCACAGATTCGGTTTTGCGACGTTCTGCATAAATATTCTTGAGAACTGCTTCAATTCCAAATCCCGCTATAGCCTCCCCTACAAGCGTTGTCAAACCAAGCACACCTAGACCGCCGATGATGCCAAACGGGCCTCCCAACCCCGCCAGGGCAGCTACAACGCCGTAACCACCCGCCAAACCTGTTGCAGAAATTGCAATTACCAGAAGTATGCCAGGAAGACCCAAAGCAGCGATTTTTTTAACGACTTCATCCATTGGAATTACCTCAAATCCTTACATTCTTGGTTAAATCTTGATTAAGGGTGATAGAATTTATTCACCCTTACTTGCTAGCTTAGTACTTAATCGAGATGGTGACTAATTTTTACTTTTTCAAAACTTAGTGCTGAGTGAGGAGTGCTGAGTGCTGTTAGCAAAAAGCTAAGGTTTAGCCCGTGCTGAGTTAGGAGTTAAGAGTTAAGAGTTTTGTTTATCTCCTTGCTCCCTCATCTCCCTGCTCCCCTGCTCCCCTGCCTCTTTTTTAGGCTAACAAAATACTACATAACTCATCGATTTGTTTACTTTTTTCTGTAATCAGTCGATGAGCTATAGTTTGTAACTGACGAATATTTTCTGATTTGACATTATCTATGTCTTCTAAATCACCTGTTAGGAATGTTTGAAATCTATAATAAGAGCCTCTGATTTCCTTGTCAGGAGACTCAAATAAGTGTTCTAATTCTCCAGCTACAACTTCACTACCACCGTCCATAACAATGTTTAAAAGAGGTTTTACCCATTGCAATTGTCCCCAATTTTTCACATCGTTATACTTGTAAACACTCGTCAGGGAACCTGTACCCAAGGAAACTAATAAGATATCGTTGGTATGTAGCACTGCTTTTTGAGCTTGTCTACTGATTTTCGCTTCTGTAATCGCCAAGCTTGCTGGATTATTAGCAACCAATCCTCCGTCTACTAAATTATAGAAGCCACTAGGATTATGGGAAGTCGCAACTCGATAGGGAGGAAAATAAGTAGGTGTCGCACTAGTTGCCATTGCCGCATCTTTGAGCGTAAAACCGACACTCACCTTCCGAAATTTTTTAGATTCTATCTGTTGTTTTTCGATTTGGTTGGTAAAGAATATCGGAATTCGCTGTTCGATATCGTAGCTAGTGACGAAAACTTCTTTAAGATTATTTTCTAGAGGGGTATTACCAAAATATTGGTTGATAATTTCTTCTCTGCCGTCAGACGCATATTTGGGTTGAGCAAACATATCTTCAAGAGGGCCGAGCAAATGTTCAAAAAATGGCTCGTAAAATATCTCAGCCCCATATTCGACATATAATTTGACCATCTGTTCGGCACTGTACTGAGCTTGTGGCTCACTTTCAGATATAGATGGATCTAAACTTAATTGGGGTTTAGTCAATCCTAGTGCCAGAATTCCTCCGGTTGAAGTGCCTGCAATTAAGTCGAATAAACTAAAAATCGGTTTTTTTGTGCGCTTTTCAATTTCTGCTAATATTAGCGCTGGGATAATGCCTCGAATACCGCCTCCATCAATGGAAAGAATTTTATATCTAGGATTGGCTGTAGTAATCATAGTTTTTTGCGATCGCTCCTGAGTTAATTTTTGTGGTTTTTTGGGCTGTTGGATATCGGCCAGAACTTGACTTTCAGTTGCTTGAGCTATTTCGACTTTCTCCTCTTGCTTTGGCTGGGAAGTTTGAATGTTGGTATTTTCACTCTGCTTCTTTGCCCCTTTTTTTCCCTTTCCTGTAGTCGAGGCTACAGGAGAGGGAGTTACAAGAATGTCGTTTTCTACATCTGGGGAAACCTCAATGGATTGCTGCGAGTCAGCTTTGCCAACAGCAGTTAGTTCAGTGGAGGAAACCTCTGCAACTGACTGGTTCTCTTCTGGGGAATTGCTTGTTGTTGGACTCTGGTTCGATGATTGGGTAATTCCAAATGGAATTTGTGCTAAACCCCAAGTGGGATTACCATGCAAAGTTCCATTATGAGTATTTTCAGTCTGGTCTTTTACGGTCGTTCCTTCTCCTTCGTTTAAAATCCAATAAGCGACTAATCCTTGTTCCTTCCCGACTAGAGGCTTAATGCGGTGTGTTTGGATTTCCACTGGCGGACAGGGGTAATTCCAGACGCTAATATTAGCTAATTGACCTGTGAAATATATGTTGTTGTGTAAAGTCGCGCCCAGAGTCACAGGACTAGTTGCTTTGTTTAAAGAGTCACCTGTCAAATAGCCAAAATACTCATGCTCGTCAAGGTGTATAGTCAGTTGACCCCGATTAAAAACAATAGCAAAGAAGTGCCATTGTCCGACAGTTAATTCTCCATTGCCAAAGGTTTTGATAACCTTCTCAGCCTTTTCATCAATATATATATCTAAGTTTCCTGATTCATTGATGCCAAACTCAAAGTTATCACTATATCGGTCTGAGGAACGGGCAAAAAAAACATTGTGCGTTCCGTATGTAGTGGCTTGATTTTTTAGTTCTTGAGGATTAATCCATCCAGAAATTGTAAAGGCTGAACTCCCCTCAGCAAAAACACCACCAATATCATTTCTGCCAAAATTTATATAATCATCTTGACCATCAAATGTTATAACTGATTGGCTATATACCTGGGTTGTCACGATATTTTAATCTCCAAATAAGAGTAGAACTGAAGAAAGTCCTTAGCGACGATTAAAATTTATGGCGATCGCTTGAATTAATGGAGTGTACTCGGATTCCTATCATCGTCCATCGTCGCACTCTCTACGACTGACTATACCAGTATGGCTGCGCTCTTTGTTAGTTGCCATATCTCACTCACCATTAAGATTTTTCCAATTCAAATCTTGACAAGTATTAAACAAAATTACTAAACCTTTATAAACTTATAACTTATTCAAAACTATCATTTATTACAATTTTGAAAAATTTTAATTATTGCCCAAATATTCAAAATTTATGTTCATTGTATCAGAAACATAGTTTATCTGAATTTTTTAGTCAAGATATTTATCTAAATATTTACTTAAATTTATAAAATTATTATGCTTTAAATCTTTGCGAACAACATTACTTGTTGGCGATTAATTTCTTAACTGTCTTAACTGTCTTAACTGTCTTAACTGTCTTAACCGAATTGTTTGAAATGCTGTTGCATTTTATTGAGAAAAATGAGATGATTTTTTAACTGAAATTTTCAGTATGTTAATTTAAAGAAAGTAAATTTGTTTCAACGATATAGGAATCTGTTTTTATTTCTGAAATTATTTGCGTGGTGCGCGTTGGCATTAGCGTTGGCGAAGCCTCTCGTAGAGAAGCCTCTCGTAGAGAAGCGCAGCGCAAGCGCGATAGAAAGGAAACTCTTAACAGGGAACAGGGAACAGGAGAGAAGAAAGTTAGAGGTCTACTGAGTTTTTTCACGCAATCAAATATGAGTCCTATAGATTAGTTTTTATCAAAAAAGAGTAAAATCATCAGTTACATTAGGGGTAATCCTGCTGCGGTTGCAGCTATTCTTACACCATTGGGAAATCCGTTTAGTATCGTAGGAGGTATCGGGCTACTTGGTCTAATAACGGTTGTAGGGGGATGCTGTAGCAGGATATGGACTTGAAGCTATTGTTAAAGCTATTTATAAAGTAACAAAACTGAATTTGTTCAATTTTTCCTTAAATAAATTAAAGATTTACCGATTACAATAGACTTAGCTTGGAGTTAAGTATTACTTTTTAGGAAGTAGAGACTACAAAAACAATTGAAATTGTTGAGAAATGATTTTGATGGCTAGTTGTTACCTAATGCCAACCCACTTTTAGCAAAAGTTTAGTTAGGTAATATTAATTATTGAAGAGCGGACTTTAAGAAGGATATATAGCATTTCCTAGTCTGTTGAGGTACAAATCTCTGCGTACCTCTGCGCTTTACTTTGCGTCCCTCTGCGTTTCAAAATATTATCTGTACCTCACTTAACAGGGAATCGCTATACAAGCTAATGCGGTTAGATAATCATAGTCAGCTTTTAGATTACGCGATCGCTGCATTACCCATATCACACTACCACCATCAGCGTTAGCGGTTATGCCCGTGGAGGAACTCCCGGCACTGCAAACAATAATTGTCGCCGGAGAGTCTTGTTCTGCTGAATTAATCAAGCAGTGGTCTGTTGGCAGAAACTTCTTCAACGCTTACGGCCCGACGGAAGCTAGTGTCTGTGCCACAATTGGCAAAGCCACGCCGAAGGCGAACGCAAAATGCCATGATAGCAAGAAAATATCTATTGGTAAGGCGATCGCCAATACATCAGCAGAAGAACGTAATCGCTCATTACCAGCACAAGTAGTAGTTTGTCTGAATTATTGCTCTTTAAGTTGAGGACAAGTAGGCAAGAGTGATTGGGAATTTGCTGATGTGTCTGCATCAGTACTTTGGAGTTCTGGAACTGGCTTGGACTGAGCAATATAGCACTGGCGCATGGTTGCTTGTTTTTCTAATCGGGTAGCGATCGCTTCTAACAATTCCTTTACTGTCGGGGGCTTGGTAAGATAATAGACCATTTTCGGCTGCGATCGCTTCAAACCCTTCTGCTTCTAAACTGTCTACGAGATAGAATTATTAATTTATCATTAGCAGATGTGGCTGCAAGTGCAGGGGCAGAATTTACCTGAATACGCTGTAACTAATTCGTAATTGGGCATTGCTTATTTCTCCTTGTCCCCCATTCCCTTTGATTTGAATTTGCTCTAAACTCGACCTGAACGCACCTTTATCAGATCGTGAAGAATGATTAACCTAGTCTATAATACTTACATATCAGTTAACTCAAAAACTGAGTAAACACTTTGAGCATTAAATGAGCATTATGGTAAATTCATCAAAAACACCAACTGGCAAAGCGAAAAAAGGACAGGTAAGTGTACGGGAAGACTCAGGAAGCGTCAAGGCTTGTTTCCCCCGTACTCACTTCGCTGATGAGAAACAAGAACCTATCCCACTAATACCAAAATGTGATAATCTACTTTCTGAATAAGAGG